>NZ_JAALEH010000003.1:0-200424 GCF_011058195.1 Rhodococcus sp. 14C212
CCGCCGAGCTTGTCCGCCAGGCACGTCGTGAACTGCTCGATGATCTTGCCGCCGACGTCGGAGATCATCCCCCGGCCGAACTGGGCGGGCTTGCCGGTGATGGACAGGTCGGTCACGACGGTGCCCTCGGTCCGGTCGCCGTCGCCGGTGAGGGTGATCGTGAACGTCGCGTTCACGGTGCCGTTTCCGCGCGAGTCCTTCGCGGCGGCCTCCATGACCGCGCGGCGGGCCTGCTCGTCGGTCTCGACGAACTTCCCGGTGCCCTTGTACAGCAGCTGTACCGGTCCCATCTTGATCTTCACCGTGCCGGTGAAGGTGTTGCCGTCGACGCCGGTGAGGGTGGCGCCGGGCATGCAGGGTGCCACCTTCTCGGGGTCGAGCAGTGCCGTCCACACCTCGTCGATGGGTGCCGGCACGGACATGTGGTGTTCGAGTTGCATGGTTCGTCTCCAGTGCTTGCTCAGGCGACGTCCGCTGCCGTCGCCACGGCACGGCGCGTGAGCACCCGCGCGAGCTGGCGGCGGTAGTCGGCGTCGGCGTTGCCGTCGCTGATGGGGGAGGTGCCCTCGGTGGCCTGCTCGGCGGCGGCACGGACGGTGTCCGCCGTCGCGGGCTGCCCGACGAGGGCCTGCTCGACGGCGTGCGCCCGCACGGGCACGGCCGCCATGTTGGTCAGCGCCACCCGGGCCTGACGGATCGTGCCGCCGTCCGTCTGCACGGTGGCGGCGACCGCGACGATCGACCAGGCGTGGGCCACCCGGTTGAACTTCTCGTACCGCGCCGCCCATCCCGTGAGCTTGGGGATCCGCACCTCGACGAGGATCTCCTCGGGCCGCAGGGTGGTGGTGAAGTAGTCGTCGAAGAACTCCGCGACGGGGATGCTGCGCCGCCCCGACGGTCCGGCCGCGACGAGGGTCGCCCCCAGGGCGAGCACCGGCGCGCCGAGATCCCCGGCCGGGTCGGCGTGGGCCAGGGCCCCACCGAGGGTGCCGCGGTGCCGGATCTGCGGGTCGGCCACCGTGCTCGTGGCTTCGGCGAGCAGCCGCGCGTGTTCGCGCACGAGCGGATCGTGGATCACGTCGTGGTGGGTGGTCATCGCGCCGATCACGAGGTCGCCGCCGTCCTCGCGCACCCCCCGCAAGTCGGGGACGCGCCCGAGGTCGACGAGGGTGGTGGGGGCGGCCAGCCGCAGCCGCAGCACCGGCATCAGGCTCTGCCCGCCGGCGATGATCTTGGCGTCCTCCCCGGCCGCGGCGAGCGCGGCGACGGCCTCGTCGACGGTGGTGGGCGCGACGTAGTCGAACGTCGACGGAATCATCGGGCGCCTCCCTGAGCCGATTGCCGAGCTGATTCGACGGCGTGCCACACCCGCATCGGGGTACACGGCATCTCGATGTCCCGCACGCCGAGGTGGCGCACGGCGTCGAGGACGGCGTTGACCACCGCCGGCGTGGAGGCGATCGTGCCGGACTCGCCGACCCCCTTGACGCCCAGCGGGTTTCCGGTCGCCGGGGTCTCGGTGCGGTCGGTGGTGAACGTCGGCAGGTCCGCGGCCGACGGCAGCAGGTACTCGGCGAACGAACCGCTGAGCAGGGTGCCGGACTCGTCGTGGACGGCCTCCTCGTACAGGGCCTGCGCGATGCCCTGGGCGAGGCCGCCGTGCACCTGCCCCTCCACGATGAGCGGGTTGACGACGTGCCCGACATCGTCGACGCACACGTACGAGCGGATACGTACCTGCCCGGTCTCGGTGTCCACCTCGGTGGCGCACAGGTGCGTGCCGTGCGGGAACGAAAAGTTCTCCGGGTCGTAGGTGGCCTCGGAATCCAGGTTGGGTTCGATGCCTTCGGGCAGGTCGGCCGCGGTGAACACCGCGAGCGCGATGTCGCTCATGCCCACGGCCTTCTCGGTGCCCCGGACCCGGAACCGGCCCTCGGTGAACTCGAGATCGTCCTCCGAGCACTCCATCATGTGCGCCGCGATCGGGCGGGCCTTCGCGATCACCTTCTCCGCGGCCTTGACCACGGCCACACCGCCGACGGCGAGGGACCGGGATCCGTAGGTGTCCAGCCCCTTGGGGGAGGTCTGCGTGTCGCCGTGCAGCACCTCGATGTCCTCGAACGGCACTCCGAGCCGGTCGGCGACGATCTGGCTCCACGCCGTCTCGTGACCCTGTCCGTGCGACGACGAACCGGTGACCACCTCCACCCGGCCGGTGGGCAACATGCGGATCGCGGCGTGCTCCCAGCCGCCCGCCCCGTAGTTGAGCGAGCCGAGTACCCGCGACGGCGCCAGGCCGCACATCTCGGTGAAGGTCGACACCCCGATGCCGAGCTGGACCGGGTCCTGCCGGCGGCGGCGTTCCTCCTGCTCACGGCGCAGTTCGTCGTACCGGAACAGATCGCGGGCCTTCGCGGTGGCCGCCTCGTAGTTGCCCGAGTCGTACGTCAGGCCCGCGACGGTGTCGAACGGGAACTCCTCGTGCCGGATCCAGTTCTTGGCGCGCAGCTCGAGCGGATCCATCGACAGCTCGGCGGCGAGCTCGTCCATGATCCGTTCGATCCCGAACGTCGCCTCCGGCCGGCCCGCCCCGCGGTAGGCGTCGGTGGGCACCTTGTTGGTGAACACGTTGGTGCACGAGAAGTGGTAGGCGCCGAACTTGTAGATGCCGTTGAACATGAACGCGCCCAGGATCGGCACGCCCGGGGTGACGAGCCTCAGGTAGGCGCCCATGTCGGCGAGCAGCTCGACCTTCAGGCCGACGACGGTGCCGTCGCGGCGCGCGGCGAGGGTGAGCTTCTGGATCTGATCGCGGCCGTGATGCGCCGCGACCATCGACTCGCTGCGGGTCTCGGTGTACTTCACCGGTTTCCCGAGTCGGCGCGCGACGAGCAGTGCGAGCAGTTCCTCCGGGGTCACCTGCAGCTTGCCGCCGAAACCACCGCCGACGTCCGGTGCGATCACCCGCAGCTTGTGCTCGGGGATGCCCAGCGTCATCGCCAGCATGAGCTTGAGGATGTGCGGGACCTGCGTGGCCGACCACACGGTGATCTGCGGCCCGGTCGGGTCGACGACGACGGAGCGCGGCTCCATGAACGCCGGGATGAGCCGCTGCTGCCGGAACGTGCGCTCGACGACCACCTCGGCGTCGCGGATGGCCTGCTCGACGTCGCCGCCGGTGCCGGCCTCGGCGGAGTCGAACGTCCAGGTGGCGCTGACGTTGGTGCCGAGGTCCGGGTGCACGAGGTCGGCGCCGTCGCGGGCGGCGGTCGCCAGGTCGAGGACCACGGGCAGGTCGTCGTAGTCCACGTCGATCGCCTCGAGAGCGTCGTGCGCCTCGTAGGCGCTGCGCGCGACGACGACGGCGACGGCCTCCCCGGCGAAGTTGACCGTGTCGACGGCCAGGGACGGCGCGGGCGGAATCTTCATGTCGGGGGTGATCACCCACGCGCACGGCAGGCTGCCCTGCTCCGGCGAGGCGTCGGCGCCGGTGAGCACCGCCACCACGCCGGGCCGCTGCCGCGCTTCCGACGTGTCGATCGAGGTGATGCGGGCGTGGGCGAACGGGCTGCGCAGGATCGCCATGTGCAGCATGCCGGGGAGGACGAGGTTGTCGGTCCAGCGGGTGCGTCCGGTGACGAGGTGCTCGTCCTCCTTGCGCCGCCGCGCCTGGCCGATCTCCGGTTCGACGGTACTGGTCATCGCCCGCCTCCTGCCGTCGTGTTGTCCGTCTGCAGTTCGGCAGCCCGGGCCTTCTGCGCCGCGTCCAGCGCCGCCCGCACGATGTTCTGGTAGCCGGTGCAGCGGCACAGGTTGCCCTCGAGACCCAGTCGCACCTCGTGCTCGTCGGGATCGGGGTTCTCCTCGAGCAGGTCGATCGTCGACATGATCATGCCGGGCGTGCAATAGCCGCACTGCAGTGCGTGGTTGTCGTGGAATGCCTGCTGGACGGGGTGCAGCACGCCGTCGCGGGACAGGCCTTCGACGGTCGTGACCTCCGCGCCGTCGGCCTGCACGGCGAGCACCGAGCAGGATTTGACGCTGCGGCCGTCGAGGTGCACGGTGCAGGCACCGCAGTTGCTGGTGTCGCAGCCCACCACGGTGCCGACCTTGCCGAGCCGGTCGCGCAGATAGTGCACGAGCAGCAGCCTCGGTTCCACCTCGTCCGTGTAGGTCATCCCGTCGACGGTGACAGTGATGCGCATCGGGCCTCCAATGCCGGGAACATCCGGGATCCAAGATCGTCGAGAAGTGTTCACTCACACTGTGCTCCAACGATGAGCACCGAATACGCCGATTCGCCGAATCGGTGGCGGAACAACCTCGTTCCCGCATTTGTGGCGGTGGGGTCGGGGAAGCCGACCCGCGGCGGGGCGTTGCCGGTCCGCATGCGGGGTACCCCTCGGGCATGGATCAGTCCGAAACCCCCCTGCTGGATGCATTGGATCAGTACCACCGGCTCGACCGTTACGGCTTCTCCCCGCCCGGCCACCGCCAGGGCCGCGGTACCGACCCGCGGGTGAAGAAGGTCCTCGGGCTCGACACGTTCCGCTCGGACGTGCTCGCCTCGGGCGGCCTCGACGACCGGAAATCGAGCAACGGCTACCTGTCGCGGGCCGAGCAGCTCATGGCCGAGGCGGTGGGAGCGGAGCAGGCATTCTTCTCCACCTGCGGCAGCTCCCTGTCCGTGAAGGCCGCGATGATGGCGGTGGCGGGCAACGATCCGGGGGGACTGCTCGTCGGCCGGGACTCGCACAAGTCGATCGTTGCCGGGCTGGTCTTCAGCGGCGTCACGCCCCGCTGGATCACCCCCCGATGGGACGAGGAGATGCACTTCTCCCATCCGCCGTCGCCGCAACAGGTGCGCGAGACGTGGGAGAAGTATCCGGATGCAGCCGGTGCGCTGATCGTCAGCCCGAGCCCCTACGGCACGTGCGCGGACCTCGAGGGCATCGCGAAGGTCTGCCACGAGCGGGGCAAGCCCCTCATCGTCGACGAGGCGTGGGGCGCGCACCTGCCGTTCCACGACGACCTGCCCACCTGGGCCATGGACGCCGGCGCCGACATCTGCGTGGTCAGCGTCCACAAGATGGGTGCCGGATTCGAGCAGGGATCGGTGTACCACCTACAAGGCGACCTGGTGGACGGCGCACACCTGTCGGCCTGTGCCGACCTGCTGATGACCACGAGTCCGAACGTGATGATCTACTCGGCCCTCGACGGGTGGCGCCGGCAGATGGTCGAGCACGGCGCCGAGTTGCTCGGTGACGCACTGCAGCTGGCTCGGCGTACCCGCGACCGGATCGCCGCGATCGACGGGCTGACCGTCCTCGAGGACCGGTTGCTCGGTGAGGAGGCCTCGCACGATCTCGATCGGCTGCAGATCCTCCTCGATGTGAGCGAACTCGGCGTGTCCGGCTATCAGTGCAGCGACTGGCTGCGCGAGCACTGCCGGCTCGATCTCGGCATGACCGATCACCGGCGCATCCTGGCCACCCTCTCCATGGCGGACGACGACGCCACCACGGACCGGCTCGTCGCGGCGCTCGAGGCGCTGTCGCGGGCCGCGGAGTCGTTCGATCCGCCGCCGAGGATGTACCTGCCGAGCCCCGGCGAGCTGCAGCTCGACTCGGTGATGGCGCCACGCGACGCGTTCTTCGGCAAGGCGGAGATGGTCGACGCGAGCCGGGCCGCCGGGCGCATCGCGGCCGAGCAGATCACCCCCTATCCGCCCGGCATCCCCGCCGTCGTGCCGGGTGAGCGGCTCGACGACGCCGTCGTCGACTACCTGCGCAGCGGCGTGAACGCCGGGATGGTGATTCCCGACGCGACCGACACCTCGCTCGAGAAGTTCCGGGTCGTCGCCGAGGGCTGAGCGCGGCCCCCGGGCAGCTCCTACTGCCCGGGGACCGCGCTGTCCTCGTGGGCGTGGATCGGGCCCTCGGTGCGGGCGAGGTGCTCGCCCCGGCCACCCCATTTCAGCGCGATGACCTCCGCCGCGATCGACACCGCCGTCTCCTCCGGGGTGCGCGCCCCCAGATCCAGGCCGATCGGGGAGCACAGCCGCGCCAGCTCGTCCTCCGTCATCCCCGCTTCGCGCAGGCGCGCCAACCGGTCCTCGTGCGTCCGTCGCGACCCCATGGCGCCGACGTACGCCAGGTCGAGCCGCAACGCCACCTCGAGCAGCGGCACGTCGAACTTCGGGTCGTGGGTGAGCACCGTGACGACCGTGCGCGCGTCGACACGCCCCGCGGCCGCCTCGGCCGCGAGGTAGCGGTGCGGCCAGTCCACGACGACCTCGTCGGCGGCCGGGAACCGGGCGGCGGTGGTGAACACGCCCCGCGCGTCGCACACCGTCACGCGGTAGCCGAGGAACGAGCCGAGTTGCGCCATGGCGGCCGCGAAGTCGATGGCGCCGAACACCAGCAACCGCGGCGGTGGCTGGAACGAGTGGACGAACACCGACATGCCCTCGCCGCGGCGCTGCCCGTCGGGCCCGTAGTGCAGCGTCGCGGTCCGGCCCGCGGCGAGCAGGCCCCGCGCGTCGTCGGCGACGGCGTCGTCCGCCCGCGCCGACCCCAGCGCCCCGTGCGCGCGCTCCGGCCACACCGCCATGCGACGACCCACCCACGCCGGATCGGGATGCTCGGTGACGGTGGCGACCGCGACGGGCTCCCCGGCCCGCACCGACGCGACGACCTCGCCCAGTTCGGGGAATCCGGCGACGTCCACCCGTTCGACGAACACGTCGATGATGCCGCCGCACGTGAGGCCGACGGCGAAGGCGTCGTCGTCGGACACGCCGTACCGCTGCAACACGGGCACACCGTCCTCGATCACCTGCTGGGCGAGTTCGTACACGGCGCCCTCCACGCAACCGCCGGAGACGCTGCCGGTCACGGTGCCGTCGCCGGCGACGAGCATCGACGCGCCCGGTGCGCGCGGCGCGGAACGGAACGTCGAGACCACGGTTCCCAGGGCGACGGTGTCACCTGCCCGGTAGCGACGGTCGAGTTCGTCGAGAACCTCACGCACGGTGGACCTCCTCCAGCAGTTCCTGCAGCGTCGCGAGGCTGTGCCCGGCGAGCAGACGGTCGAGATGCGGCAGGGCGGCCGCGATGCCGGACTGCA
Source organism: Rhodococcus sp. 14C212 (assembly GCF_011058195.1). Classification (NCBI taxonomy): domain Bacteria; kingdom Bacillati; phylum Actinomycetota; class Actinomycetes; order Mycobacteriales; family Nocardiaceae; genus Rhodococcus; species Rhodococcus sp. 14C212. Next base: position 7,132 of record NZ_JAALEH010000003.1, read on the forward strand.
CCGGCTCGTACCCGGCCGCCCCGGCGTGCGGGTTGACCCACAGCACGGCGCGGGCGAGCCGGCGCAGCTGGGCGAGCTGCTCGGCGAGCAGACCGGGATCGCCGCGTTCCCAGCCGTCCGAGAAGATCACCACGACGGCACCGCGCGCGAGCCCGCGACGGCCCCACCGGTCCAGGAACGCCCGCAGGGTCTCGCCGAGCCGGGTGCCGCCCGCCCAGTCGGGGACCGCCCGGCCCGCCGCGGCGAGGGCGAGTTCCGGGTCGCGGGCCCGCAGCGCGCGCGACAGCCGCGTCAGGCGGGTGCCGAGGGAGAACACCTCGGTGTGGGCGGGATCGGCGCGGGTCACCACGTGTGCGAACCGCAGCAGCGCGTCCGCGTAGGGGCTCATCGATCCGGAGACGTCGAGCAGCAGCACCACCCGGCGCGCACGGGTCGCCTTACCGTGCCGGCTCGGCCGGACGGGCTCGCCCCCGGCCGCGAGCATCCGGCGCACCGTGCGGCGCGGATCGATGCGGCCCCGGCGCGACGGGCGCAGCCGCATCGCCGGGCGGGTGGGCGGTCGCGGATGCAGCGTGGCGATCAGCTCGGCGAGGTGCGCCCGCTCGGCGTCGGACAGTTCCGCGATGTCGCGCCGGCGGAGCACGTCGGCGTCGTCCGCGGCGACCCGCAGTTCCGGGCCCGCCCCGGCGGTCTCGTCGCCACCCGCGGGCGTGAGTCCGGCGATGCGGGCCCGGCGCGGGGTGCGGGTCCGCGGCGACGTCACGCCGGGCGCCGTTCCGCCGAACCAGCTTTCGAACGCGAGGTCGTAGCGGGGGATGTCGTCGGGGTCGTGGCACAGGGTGGCGCGCCCGGTCCAGTACACCTGCCGGCGGTCGCCGAGGTCGATCTCGCGCAGGGCGCGCACGTAGGCCTCCGCGGCGTCCGAGGCGACGGGCAGGCCGGCCGCGGCGAGGGCGCGGGTGAACCCGGCGATCCCGACGAGGGGACCTCCGACGTCCGCGGCCGTCGTCATCGCGGGCTCACCCCGTCAGGAGCCGGTCGAGCCCGGTGCGGACCACCCGGTCGAGGTCCTCCCGGTACTTGAGGACAGCGCCCAGCGTCGCGGCCGCGGTCGTCGCGTCGAGCACGTCGCGGTCGAGTTCGCGCAGCGCTCGTGCCCAGTCCAGCGACTCGGCGACGCCGGGCGGCTTGAGCAGATCCATCCCGCGCATGGTCTGCACGGCGTGGGCGACCTGTTCCGCGAGGTGTTCGGCGATGCCCGGGATGCGGCGGCGCAGGATCTCCACCTCCCGCGCGAGGTCGGGATGTTCGAGCCAGTGGTACAGGCAGCGGCGTTTGAGGGCGTCGTGCACCTCGCGGGTGCGGTTGGAGGTGAGGACCACCAGCGGCGGCGTCTGCGCCCGCACCTGCCCGAGCTCGGGGATGGTGACGGCGTTCTCGTCCAGCACCTGCAGCAGGAACGCCTCGAACTCGTCGTCGGCCCGGTCGATCTCGTCGACGAGCAGCACGCACGGCGCGTCGGTGAGCGCCTGCAGCAGGGGCCGCGCCAGCAGGAAACGCTCGGTGTACAGCGAGCGTTCCGCCTCCTCGGCCTCCAGGTGGCCGCCGCTCGCGGCCTCGAGGGTGCGCAGGTGCAGCAACTGCCGGGGGAAGTCCCAGTCGTAGAGGGCCTGGGACGCATCGATGCCCTCGTGACACTGCAAGCGGATCAGCGGCAGGCCCAGCGCGTCGGCGAGCGCAATGGCCAGCGATGTCTTGCCGGTGCCGGGTTCCCCCTCGCAGAACAGCGGGCGGCCCATGCGCAGAGCCAGGAAGGCGACCGTCGCGAGGCCGTCGTCGGCGAGGTAGCCCGTCGTGTCCAGCGCCCGCGCCAGCTCCTCCGGTGAGCCGATCGTCGCCGATGCCGTCATGGTGCGAGCCTATGGCAGTGCCGCTGCCGTGGCGTCCTTTCGGGGCTCCGGAAGTCCGGAAAGGCACCATTGGCGAATACCGTCCACCAGCTCGTCGCGGGCCGACAACTGCGGCGCGTGATCGGTGTCCAGAGTGATCACCCGGGCCCCGGGCACGAGCCGCTGCATCTCGCGCTGGGCGACCAGCGGGACGGTGCGGTCGAGGGTGGCCTCGACGTACAGCCGGGGCACGGTTCCGAACCGCTCCGGTGTCCAGGCCGACGCCATGAGCCGGGCCGTCTCGAGCTCTGGGACGAGCCGGCGCGCGGCGGCGACGGCGTCGGCCGGGGCGGCCTCGTGGAAGAACACCGTCGCCCCGGCTTCCGGGGCACCACGGTGCCCCGCCCGTCGGCCGTGGGCCGCAGCCACCGCGAGATCCCCACCGGTGGTGCGAGGCCCAGGTCGTCGCACAGCTGCCCGAAGTCGGTGCCCGAGGGCAGCATCATGCCCGCGACGTACACCACCCCGGCGATACGCTCGCCGAGGAGCTCGGCGACCTGGGTGACGACGATGCCGCCGCCGGAGTGCCCGACGAGGAACACCAGGCCGTCGAGCGTGGTGACGTGCGCGGCGACGTGGCCGGCGACGTCGTCGAGGGTGACGTCCGCCGCGCCCCACGTGCCGGCGCCCGGCAGATCCAGCGCGTGCGGAGTGAACCCCGCGGCGCGCAGCGGACCCAGCACGGTGTCCCACACCCAGGCCCCCGCCCAGGCTCCGTGCACCAGCACGACGTGTGTCACGGCAGGTCCCGCCCGGCGGCGGCGAGCACGCGGGCCGCCTCACGGGCGGCAGCGGTGTTGGCCCGGCCCTGCCGCGACCCGGCCAGCTTGGCCCTGATGTGCTCGCGCACGGTGACGGGCTCGTAGCACTCGTCGCCGGCGAACTCGGGGAGCGTGGCGATCACCGCGTCGACGTTGCCGTCGTGGAAGAACGCGGCCGAGCGGCGGCGCACGATCGTGCCGTCGACGATCGGCGGCTTGACGCGGTGCAGTGTCGACATCCAGCGGTCGCCCGTCAGCCGCGCCGTCAGGTCGCCGAGGTTGACGAGCAGGCCGCCCTCGATCGGGGCGACGTCGTGCCAGGCGCCGTCACCGCCGAGCACCTGCAGTCCGGCGACGCGGTCGGCCCACAGCACCGTCACCAGACCGAAGTCGGTGTGCTCTCCCATGCCGGTGAGTTCGCCGTCGAGCCGGACGGTGCCTTCGGGCAGGGCGTAGTTGTTCATCCGCAGCACGTCGACGGAGTGGTCGGTGAGCGCGTCGAAGAGGTCCGGGTCCCGGCCCAGGGCGTCGGCGAAGATGCGGGTGAGGGTGCGGGCCACCCGCGCGGCGTGCGACCGGTAGTTCTGCACCGCCGCCCGGAATCCGGGCACGTCCGGCCACACGTTGAGACCGTAGTCCTCCTCGGACAGCGACAGTTCGGGGAACGAGCGGGCTTCGGTGCCGATGTTGAACGCTTCGAAGAAGTCGTTCATCCGCCCGGCGGATTCCACCCCGAGGCTCAGGCTCAGCGACTCGCTCTTCGGAGGACTGTAGCCGCGGTTGGCGCCGGCGACGCGGTAGCGGTTCTTCGTCTCGAGCGGGAGGGCGAAGAAGTCGTCGAGGGCGGTGGTGAAGTCGTCGAGGATCGTCCCGGGAATGCCGTGACCGAGGATCTGCACGAATCCGACGCGGCTGCAGGCCTCGTCCATCTGTTCGGCGATCCGGACCCGGTCGGAGTCCCGGCCGCCGGTCACATACGGACCGATGTCGATCGTCGGGACCTCGAAGGGTTCACGCGTGGGCAGGGACAACGGATTCTCCTGTGATCTGGTCGCTTTCGGTGGCGGTGGTGCCGTCGGCGGGTCGCCGGGCCGTTGCGCCGAGCTTGGTGTGGTTGAACAGCAGGTTGAGCGAGAACGCGGTGATCGCCGCGAGGGTGATGCCGCTACCGAGCAGGATCTGCGCGGCGGACGGGAACTTGTCGAACATGCCCTCCGCGAGTTCGGGGACGAGGCCGATGCCCACGGCGACCGCGGCGATGGTGGTGTTGATCCGGTCGGAGAGGTCCACCTTGCGCAGGGTGTTGATGCCGACGACGGCGACGGTGGCGAACAGGATCAGGCCCACCCCGCCGACGACGGGCTTGGGCAGTGCGGCGACGACCGAGCCGACCTTGGGCAGCGCACCCAGCACGACGAGGATGACGCCGCTGGTGGCGGTGACGTAGCGGCTGTAGACGCGGGTGGTGGCGACGGCACCGACATTCTGCGTGAACACCGTGTCGACGAACGCGTTGAAGATGCCGCCGAAGATGCCGGACAGGCCGTCGCCGGCGAGGCCGCGGGCGATGTCGGATTTGGTGACGGGCTTGCCGGTGATCTCGCTGACGGCGAGCATGCTCGCCGTCGACTCGGCGAACACGACGGCCATCACGATGCTCATGGCGACGACGGCGGTGATCGGGAATTCGGGCCCACCGAAGTGGAAGGGGGTGGGCACACCGAGCCACGCGGAGCCGGAAACACCACCGAGGTCGATCAGGCCCATCGGCAGCGCGGCGAGGGTGCCCACGAGCAAGGCGATCAGCACGCCGAGCTGCGTCCAGATCCCGCGGCCGAGGCAGATGAATCCGATGGCGACGGCCATGACCGCCACGGCGAGAGCGATGTTCGCGGGATCGGCGAACGTGGGTGCGGTGGGGTCGGTGCCGACGATGAGCCCACCGGCGACACCGATGAGGGAGATGCCGACGACGGTGAGCACGGCGCCGGTCACCAGCGGCGGGAAGAACTTGATCACCTTCGCGAACGGCCACGCCAGGGCCAGGCCGACGATGCCACCGACGAGCATCGACCCGTACACCGCCTGCAGGCCGTACTCCTCGGCGATGAGGATCATCGGGGTCAGCCCGGCGAAGGTGGCGCCGCAGACGATGGGCAGCCGGACGCCGGCGAGTTTGCCGACGCCGAGGCTCTGGATGATCGTGATCAGGCCGGCGATCAGCAGGTCGGCATTGATGAGCATCGCGACGGTCCCGCGGTCGAGACCCACGGCGGCGCCGAAGACCAGCGGGACGGTGATGCATCCGGTGTACATGATCAGGACGTGCTGGATGCCGAACGCCAACTGCCGCCCGAAGGGCAGTCGGGTGTCGACGGGATGGGCTGTTGCCATGGAGGGCTCCGTCCGGGGACACAAGGCTGTATACGGTGGTGAATACAGTTCTAGCCCAGCGCCTTTACGGGCGACGGCCACCATGTTTCGCGCAGGTAATCAATTTCTCACCGCGGGCGACTGACGTCGCCGGTGTGCCCTTTGGGCTGTTGCCGCCGCCCAAAGGACGCACCGCCTACGTCAGCCGCCCGTGCACGCGCAGCCGGGCGATGCCGCCGTCGGGGTAGACGTCGAGCCGCACGTGCCGCAGCGGCACGGCCGCGTCGACGCGGAACCGGTGCCGGCAGTCGGGCAGCAGCGCCGTCCGCGGCACGAGCTCGACCCACGCGGATTCGTCGGAGAGCGCTGCGCCGTCCGGGATTCCGATCAGTCGAGCCCATCCGGGGGCGTTGCCGACGAAGTACGAGGTGTCGATTTCGACGTGGTCGACGAGGCCCTCCCCGGCCAGGCGCACCACCACATGGTCGTTGCCGCCGTCGCGGCGGCGGGCGTTCTCCCAGCCCTCGCCCATGTGCCGCGCCCGGCCGGGAGCGATGATGTTGCGCGGAGACGAGTAGAAGCGGTTCGAGCAGTCCACCACGTCGGCACCGTGCTCGAGGGCGGCGAGGTCGATCGTCCCGGTGAGGAACGCCGGGTCGGGCCGGGGCTCGCCGTGCACCCGCAGCCGGGCCACGCCGCCGTCGGGAAAGATGTTGAGCCGCAGGTGTGTCCATCGGGATTCGCTGTCGACCGCGAAGGTGTTGGCGGCGTCCCCGGCGAGGGCCACCCTGTCGAGGATCGGCTGCCACGGCGCCGCGAGCAGCTGGTCCGGAGTCGGATACCCCTCCGTCTCGACGGCGTCCACCGAGGCGAACGGTGGATAGTTGCCGGTGAACCACGCGGTGTCGATCACCACGCCGCGCACGACTCCGGGCACCCCGAGCCGGACGATCGCGACGTCGTGGCCGGGTTCGCGGCGCCGCCGGGTCTCCCAGCCGTCGTACACCTTGCCCTTGTGCCCGAAGTCCCCGGTATCGAAGGCCGGCGGTTCCGGGGTGACGAGATTCTCCCGCTGGGCGAACAGCTCGTCGTTGGCGTACACCACGGATCCGGCGAGGGTCCGGGACGCGAGGTCGGGCAGTTGCAGGAAGGCGGGGGCGGTCACGGGTTCGTCCTCTCACGGTCGAGCAGGCGGCCACGCGGCGTCCGGTCCACGGGGCGGCCGCCGAGCCACGTCCCGCGGACCACCCCGGCCAGCGCGGTCTCGGCATAGGGGGTGACGGCGTTGCGGTGGTGCAGGCGTTCGGGGAAGACGACGAACGCGTCGTCGGGGGCGAGGACGCAGAAGTCCGCGACGTTGCCGATCGCGATCTCGCCCCGGTCGGTCATGCCCACCAGGTCGCGGGGGCCCCGGGCCATCCACCGGGTCACCTCCGCCAGGGTGTGGCCGCGACGCCGGGCCTGGGACCACACGATCGGCAGGCCGAGCTGCAGCGACGAGATGCCGCCCCACGCCTCGCCGAAGTCTCCGGTCGCGAACGTCTTCAGTTCCGGCACGCACGGCGAGTGGTCCGAGACCACCGCGTCGATCGTGCCGTCGGCGAGCCCGCGCCACAGGCCTTCCCGGTTGCTCGCCTCGCGGATCGGCGGGCAGCACTTGAAATGAGTTGCGCCGTCCAGGATCTCCTCGCTGAACAGAGCCAGGTAGTGGGGGCACGTCTCGACGGTGACGGGCACGCCGTCGGCCTTGGCCTGCGCGATCAGCGGCAGGCTCCCGGAGTCGGACAGGTGCAGAATGTGGGTGCGGCAACCCGTTTCCCGGGCGCCCTCGAGCACCTGTGCGACGGCCCGAGACTCCGCGGCCGGCGGACGCGACCGCAGGAAGCCGGTATACCGGCGACCCGCGGCCGGCGGCTGGGCGGCGAGGGTGGGCCCGTCCTCGGCGTGCACGATGAGCAGGCCCCCGAAGCCCGCGATCGTGTGCATCGCGGCGAGCATCTGCTCCCGGTCGAGCGGTGGATACTCGTCCAGTCCGGAATGGGCGAGGAAGCACTTGAAGCCGTACACGCCCGCGTCCCAGAGCGGTTCGAGTTCGGCGAGGTTGCCCGGCACGGCGCCGCCCCAGAATCCGACGTCGACCGAGATCTGTTCGGCGGCAACCTTCTTCTTGACCGCCAGCGCAGCGACGTCGACGGTGGCCGGCACGGAGTTGAGCGGCATGTCCACGACGGTGGTGACGCCGCCCGCGGCGGCCGCGCGGGTCGCGGTCGCGAAGCCCTCCCACTCGGTGCGTCCGGGATCGTTGATGTGCACGTGCGTGTCGACCAGGCCGGGCAGCAGGGCCTCGTCGTCGGCGAGGACGACCTCCTCGGCGCCCGCTGGGCGGGGGTCGTCGTAGGCCCCGATCGCGGCGATGCGCCCGTCCCGGAGCACGACCGAGCAGGAGTGTTCGCGGTCGCCGACGACGGCGCGTCGCGTGCGGATCACGGTGGTCATCTCGTGGGTCCTTCCTGTCGACCCGCGAGCTGCGCCAGCCGGTCCGGCGTGGTCTCCGCGCGATCGCGGACCTCGGTCTCGGTGAGGGCTCCGCAGGCGAGGCCGCGGAGCAGGAACGTGGCCAGGGCGCGAGCCGTCGCGGGTTCGTCGAGGTAGCCGGAGTCGCGACCCGGAGACAGGTAGGCGGCGAGGCGGGCCGCCGCGGTGGGGAACGAACGGCGGTAGAACGCGAAGGTCGCGGCATAGCGGGTGGGCAGTTGCGCGGGGTGCAGGTCCCAGCCCTGGTAGAACCCGCGGCGCAGCGACCGTTCCACCAGCCGGGCGTGCAGGCCCCACGCGGCCCGGATCTGTTCCCGGGTGCCGACGGGGAGACGGTTGGTGGATCCGTCGGACAGGGGTACACCGGTGCCGGCGGCGGCCACCTGCATGGTGGCCTTGGCGTGGTCGGCGACGGGGTGGTCCATGGCCTGGTACTCGGCGGCGATGTCGCACGCGGCGGAGTAGTCGTAGGTACCGTAGTGCAGTCCCGCGCAGCGGCCCGCGGCGGCGTGCAGCATCCGCGCCACCTGTGCGGTGCCGTCGGGACCGCAGATCGCCTGCGGGGTCTCGATCTGGATCTCGAACCGCAGGGGAGCGGCGAGCCCGTGGGCACGCTCGAGGTGCTCGCACACGGTGACCATCGCGGAGACCTGCTCGGGTGCAGTCACCTTGGGCAGTGTGACGACGAAACCGTCCGGAGTGGGAGTGTTCTCGGCGAGGGCACCGACGAAGGCGTCGAGCGTGCGGATCCCGCGACGGCGGGTGGCCGGCTCGAGGCACTTGAAGCGCAGCCCCACGAACGGGGTGGCGGAGGGATTGCCGGCGAGAACCGTGGCGGTCCGGGCGACGTGGGCGTCCTCGTCGGCGTCGCGGTGCGGGCCGGGCACGCCCGTCTGGGGGAAGCCGTCCTCGAAGTCGATGCGCAGATCCTCGATCGGTTCGGTGCCGAGCTTGGCCCGCACGAGCGGTAGGACCTGCTCGGCGAGTTCCGGTTCGATCCCTGTCACGGTGGCCAGGTCGCCGGGACCGGCGCAGTTCTCGTCGAGCGCCCGGCGGGCGTGGGCGCCCCACTGCGCGACGGTCGTCGCGTCGTACCGGTGGGCCGGCACGTACACGGTGTGCACGGGTTGCCGCGCCGGTGTCGTCCCGGGATAGGCGGTGGCGTAAGCGGTGTCGACGGGCCCGAGCGTCGCGTCGAGCGAGGCGAGGAGCCGTTCGAGTCCGTCCACCGCTGCACGCTCCCGTCGTCTGTATCCACGGCTGTATACGCGTGGCTCCGCCGACGGTAGTGGCGTCGTGTCATGCGAACGGTTAACCGCGGTAACGACGGTGTTACGCGGTGGCCCGCGTGCGGCGAGCGAATGTATCGCTCATCTCCTCAGTCCGACTCGGTGATACATTCGCTCGCCCCACACACGGACGGCTGCTCAGCCGACGGCCGAGAGATCGAGGCGTGTGGCCGACAGATCCGTGCGGCGCCGGGCCAGGTCCGCGGCGCCGACGATCCCGGCGTCGGGGCCGAGCTCGGCCAGGCGCACCGGGGCGGCCGGGCGGTGCCCGCGTCCGGTCAGCCGCTGGGCGAACGTGGCGACGGCGGGCCCGCGCAGCAGTTCGCCGGCCTCGCACACACCGCCGCCCAGGACGAACACCTCCGGGTCGAGAAACGCGGCGAGGTCGGCCATGCCGTGCCCGAGCCAGGTGCCGATCGTGCGGAAGCACTCGAGCGCGGCGGCGTCGCCCTCGCGGGCGGCGGTGGTGACGTGGTGCCCGGTGATCTGCTCGGCGCGCTCGCCGGCCAGCTCGAGCAGCCGGCCGGCGAGCGCGGGCGAGACGCTCGCGATCTCCTGCGCCTCCCGCACCAGGGCCCGTCCGCTGGCGTACCGCTCCCAGCAGCCGTGGTTGCCGCACCCGCAGCGACGGCCGTGCGGCTCGACGTTGAGATGGCCGAGCTCCGCGGCCAGCCCCGAGGATCCGCGGTGCAGGGCGCCGTCGATGATCAGCCCGCCGCCGATGCCGGTGCCGACGGTGAGCACGATCGCGGTGCGGGCACCCCGGCCGGCGCCGAAGCGTGCCTCGCCCCAGGCGGCGGCGTTGGCGTCGTTCTCGACGACGGTCGGCAGCCCGCACGCGGCCTCGACGGCCTCCCCGAGCGGTTCGCCGCGCCACGCGAGGTTGGGGGCGAACAGCACGGTACGACGGTCGGACGCGACGAATCCGGCGGCGCCGATGCCCACCGCGCACACGTCGTGCGCGGCGCGGAGTTCGCGGACCACGTCGGCGACGACGTCCTCGGTGCGGGCGGGGTCGTCCGACGGGGTGGCGCGGCGCAGCCGGGCGTGCAGGGTGCCGTGCTCGTCGACCACGCCGGCGGCGACCTTGGTGCCGCCCACGTCGATTCCGATGGTCAGTGCCATGTCTGTTCTCTCCCTGACTGTTCTGTGACCGGGGTGCCCGGGGTTCAGGCGGCGTCCATGTCCTCGAGCTCGCGGCCCTTGGTCTCCTTGACCCAGCGCAGGACGAACAGCAGCGACAGCACCGCGCACACGGCGTAGAAGCCGTACGAGATCCCCAGGGACAGTTCCTTCATGGCGGGGAAGCTCACGGTGATGACCCAGTTGGCCGCCCACTGCGCGCCGGCGGCGAGCGACAGTGCCGCCGCGCGGATCCGGTTGGGGAAGGCCTCGCCGAGCAGGACCCACACGACCGGTCCCCACGACATGCCGAACGCGACGACGAACAGGTTCGCGGCGATCAGTGCGATCGGACCCTGCAGTCCGGTCAGGTGCGGGGTGGTCACGCCGTCGACGACGGTGGTGGAGGCGGTGGCGAAGACGACGGCCATCGTGGTGAGGGTGACGGCCATGCCTGCCGACCCGATGATTAGCAGGGGCCGGCGTCCGATGCGGTCGACGAACGCGATGGCCACGAGGGTGGTGGCGATGTTGACGACGGAGGTGACGACGGTGATGACGAGAGAGCTGTTCTCGTCGAATCCCACTGCCTGCCAAAGGATGCTGGAGTAGTAGAAGATCACGTTGATGCCGACGAACTGCTGGAACACCGACAGCCCGATGCCGATCCACACGATGGGAAGCAGGCCCAGCGCGGGACCCCTCAGGTCGCGCAGCGACGGGGTGCGCTCGTTGCCGAGGGTGGCGCGGATCGATTCGATGCGCAGGTCGATGCCCTGCTCGCCGAGCAGCATGCCGAGGATGCCGCGGGCTTCACCGATGCGGCCCTTCGCGACGAGATAGCGCGGGGACTCCGGGATGGTGAGCGTCAGGAATCCGTACACGAGCGCGGGAACGATCATGGACAGGAACATCCAGCGCCACGCCTCGAGCCCGAACCACAGTTCCTCGCGGGAGCCACCGGCGAGGGCGGCGAGGGCGTAGTCGACGAGCAGGGCGGCAAAGATGCCGACGACGATCGCGAGCTGCTGCAGCGATCCCAGGCGACCGCGCACCCGGGCGGGGGAGATCTCGGCGATGTAGGCGGGGGCGATGACGGAGGCGAGTCCGACGCCGACACCGCCGACGATGCGGAACACGACGAGAGTTTCGACGTTGAAGGCGAATCCGGTGCCCAGCGCGCTGACCAGGAACATCGCGGCGGCGACCTGCATGGTGGTGAGCCGGCCGTAGCGGTCCGCGATGCGGCCGGCGAGGACGGCGCCGCCGGCCGCGCCGAGCAGGGCCGAGGCGACCGCGAAGCCGAGGACGGCGGACGAGACGGCGAACCGGGATTCGATGGCCGAGACGGCACCGTTGATGACGGCGCTGTCGAAGCCGAACAACAGGCCGCCGAGCGCGGCGATGGCGGCGATACGGACCGGCACCGGGGTGCCGGCGGTGTCCGGTCCGGTGTCGGGGACGGTCGGGAGCGCGACGTGGTTGCTCATGGGACTCCTCGTGGGCGGCGGGACCCGGCCGCGGCGGTCCCGTTCCGGGAGGCGAGTGGCGGCGGTCACGCGGACTGTGTGCTGGACCACAGTAGGACGAAGCGGCGTCAGTCGTCAAGAAATGAATGAAAAGAATGTTCCGAGACGCTATCTATGTTCGAATCTGAACCTAGCTGTGGACGTGAATCGGCGACGAAGCCTCGAATATGATCTTCAGCGGGGGCTGGCCGCCCGCAGTCCCAGCGCGACCGCCCCGAGCACCTGGGCCCGGGCCCCGAGCGCCGCCGTCCGTACCTGTACGGTGCGCGCGGCGCTGGGCACCGCATACCGCTCGATCGCGCGACGGAGGGGCTCGAGCAGCAGCTCTCCCGCCAGGGCGAGTTCGCCGCCGATCAGGAGCAGCTGCGGATTGAGCAGGTTGCACAGGCTCGCCGCCGCGACCCCGACGTGGCGACCGGTGTCCGCGAGCACCCGGGCGCACCCGGCGTCGCCGGCCTCGGCGAGGGCCACCACGTCCGCGATCGTCAGGCCGGGCCCCCGGCTCGGCTCGAGCAGCCCGATCACCACGTGCGAGGCCACCATCGTCTCGAGGCAGCCGCGGTTGCCGCACCGGCACACCTGGCCGAACTCGTCGAGGGAGGTGTGGCCGATCTCGCCGGCCGTGCCGGCGCGGCCCCGGTACAGCCGCCCGTCCAGCACCAGTCCGGCGCCGACGCCGTCGGACAGCTTGATGTAGGCCAGGTCGTCGACGCCGCGCCCGGCACCCCAGATGTGCTCGGCCAGCGCACCGAGATTGGCGTCGTTGTCGACATGGACGGGAAGCGCGAGCCGCTCGGCGGCCAGTGCGGCCGGGTCGACGCCCACCCAGCCCGGCAGGATCGACGGCCCGCCGATCCGGTGCGTGGCGGATTCGACCGGTGCGGGCAGGCCCATGCCGACGGCCGCGACGGCGTCGCGGCCGCAGCCGAGTTCGACGAGGGCGTCGTCGAGAAGTGCTTCGGCCCTTGTTATCCCGTCCTCGGCGCGATGTCCGGTCGCCAGCTCGACCCGCTTCTCGGCGAGGATCTCGTGCGACAGGTCGGCGACGGCGACGGTGAGATGCCGGTGCCCGAAGTCGATTCCGACCGCCAGGCCCGCCGACCGGGTGAGCTTCACGGCCCGCCCTCGCTGGCCTGGGCGCTCGGCCGCCGCCACCTCCACCAGGCCGCTGGTGGTCAGTTCCCGCACCAGGTTCGACACCGTGGCCGGGGCCAGACCGGTGCGCCGGGCGATCTCCGCCTGGGTGAGTTCGCCGCCGGACTGCAGAACCCGAACCACCCGTTGCTGATTGGCCGAACGCAGCGACGACTGCGAGCCGGGGTGGTCGGTGTCCTCACGCATCCGCCCAGGGTACCGTCCCGCAGCCATCCGCTCGTCCCGGCCGGCGCGGAAGATCCGCGACCGGCCCGGTCGGACGTGCGCGGCACGACGGTCGCGGCTGACGGCGAAACGCGCGGATCCAGGGACGTCGAGGGCTCGCCCCCGTCGTGTCCGAGTAGGACGGGGGCGAGCCGGTCCGCCTACGCCTCGGCCAGGCGCAGTTTCGTGGTCACCTGCGCGAGGCGGGTGATCCGGGCCCAGTCCCGGGTCTGCACCGCATCGGCGGGGGTGAGCCACGAGCCCCCCACGCAGCCGACGTTGGGCAGCGCGAGGTAGTCGGGGGCGGTCGCGACCGAGATCCCGCCGGTGGGGCAGAACCGGGCCGCGGGCACGGGGGAGTGGACGGACGCGAGGAACCGGGTGCCCCCCGCGGCCTCCGCGGGAAAGAACTTCATCTCGCGGTAGCCGCGTTCGAGGAGCAGCAGCACCTCCGAGACGGTCGCGGCACCCGGCAGGTGCGGCAGTCCCGTGTCGGTCATGGCCTTCAGCAGCGACTCCGTCGCGCCCGGCGACACCAGGAAGCGCGCGCCGGCCGCCGCGGCCTGCGCGGCCTGGCCGGGTTCGACGATCGTGCCGGCACCGACGGTGATCTCGGGAACCTCGGCGGCGATCCGCTCGATCGCCTCGAGGGCGCACGCGGTGCGCAGGGTCAGCTCGATCATCGGCACGCCGCCGTCGACGAGGGCCCGGGCGATCGGGACCGCGTCCGCGGCATCGTCGATCACGACGACGGGAACGACAGGGGTCACGTCCAGCAGGCTCATCGGGGGTCTCCTTCACGCGGGGTTGGGTTGGAAGACGCTGGCGCCGAGGGTGGCCGGGCCCACGGCGGCCCGCAGGCCCGCGAACAGTTCCCGGCCCGTGCCCGTCCAGGCGTCGTCGGTGGGGGCGTGGCCGGTCGCCACGCGGTCGGCGAGCGTGACGTCGGACAGGTGCACGCACAGCGAGCCGGCGACGGCGTCGACGGTGATCAGGTCGCCGTCGCGGACGCGGGCGAGCGGGCCGCCGGCCGCGGCCTCGGGCGTGACGTGGATGGCGGCGGGAACCTTGCCGGACGCGCCCGACATCCGGCCGTCGGTCACCAGCGCGACCCGGCGCCCGCGGTCCTGCAGCACCCCCAGCGCGGGGGTGAGCTTGTGCAGCTCCGGCATTCCGTTCGCGCGCGGGCCCTGGTAGCGCAGCACCGCCACGATGTCGCGGTCGAGTTCGCCCGCCTCGAACGCCGTGAGGAAGTCGGCCTGGTCGTCGAACACCCGGGCCGGCGCGGTGACGATGTGGTGCTCCGGGGCGACCGCGGACACCTTGAGCACGGCCTCGCCGAGATTGCCGTCGAGCACCTTGAGCCCGCCGTCGACGGCGAACGGGTCCACGACGCCGCGCAGGACGGTGCGGTCCAGGCTCTCGGACGGTCCGGCCTCCCACTGCAGCGCCCCGTCGCGCAGCCGCGGCTCCTGCGTGTACCGATGCAGCCCGGGGCCGGCGACGGTGGTGACGTCGTCGTGCAGCAGGCCCGCCGAGAGCAGCTCCGCGACGACGACACCGAGCCCGCCGGCGGCGTGGAAGTGGTTCACGTCGGCCGCGCCGTTGGGGTAGATCCGGGCGAGCAGCGGCACGACGGCCGACAGGTCCGCCAGGTCGCGCCACGTGAGCGTGATGCCCGCGGCCCGCGCGATCGCCACGAGGTGCATCGTGTGATTGGTGGAGCCGCCGGTGGCGAGCAGCGCGACGCAGCCGTTGACGACGGCCCGCTCGTCGACGACCTCACCGACCGGGGTGAAGTCGGAGCCGAGCGCGGTGAGGCCGGTGATGCGGCGCGCGGCCTCGTCGGTGAGCGCGTCCCGCAGCTCGGTGCCGGGGTTGACGAAGCTCGCGCCGGGCAGGTGCAGGCCCATCACCTCCATCAGCAGCTGATTGGAGTTGGCGGTGCCGAAGAAGGTGCACGTGCCGGCACCGTGATAGGACGCGGCCTCGGCCTCGAGCAGGTCTTCGCGTCGGGCCCGGCCCTCCGCGTAGAGCTGCCGCACCCGGGCCTTCTCGCCGTTGGGCAGCCCCGACGTCATCGGCCCGGCCGGGACGAACACCGTCGGCAGGTGCCCGAAGCCCAGGGCGCCGATCAGCATGCCGGGGACGATCTTGTCGCAGACCCCGAGCATGAGCGCGCCGTCGAACATGTCGTGCGACAACGCGATAGCGGTGGACATCGCGATGACGTCGCGGCTGAACAGCGACAGCTGCATGCCGTCGCGGCCCTGGGTGATGCCGTCGCACATGGCCGGGACGCCGCCGGCGAACTGTGCGATGCCGCCCGCCTCGAGGACCGCGGCCTTCAGCCGTGCCGGGTACTCCTCGAAGGGCCGGTGTGCGGAGAGCATGTCGTTGTAGGACGAGACGATCGCGATGTTCGGCTTCACCAGCCCGCGCAGCGCGGACTTGTCGGCGGGCTCGGCCGCGGCGAATCCGTGGGCCAGGTTGGCGCACGCGAGGCGCCCGCGGGCGGGGCCCTTGTCGGCGGCGGCGCGCAGCCGCTCGAGGTAGGCGGCACGCTCGGCCCGGCTGCGCCGGACGATGCGGTCGGTGACCCGGGCGAGAACGGGATGGACGTGGCTCATGAGGAAGGTCCTTCGTACCAGGCGCGGCCGTCGCGCTCGATGAGGGTGATCGCGTCGGTGGGGCCGGACGTACCCGCCGGGTAGCGGCGCGGCACCCGGCCGGTGCGGTCCCAGGTCTGCAGGATCGGCTCGACCCACGCCCACGCGGTCTCCACCTCGTCGCGGCGCATGAACAGGGTCGGGTCACCCCGCACCACGTCCATCAGCAGCCGCTCGTACGCGTCGGGGGACGGACGGTCGAACGCGTCCACGTAGTTCAGATCCAGCGACACCGGGCGCAGGCGGATCCCGCCGGGCCCGGGCTCCTTGGCGGTCATGTGCAGGCAGATGCCCTCGTCGGGCTGCAGCCGGATCACCAGGCGATTGGGTTCGGTGGCGCCCTCGGCACGGGGGAACATCGGGTGCGGAACGTCCTTGAACTGCACCACGATCTCGGAACTGCGCTTCTCGAGGCGCTTGCCGGTGCGCAGGTAGAACGGCACGCCGGCCCAGCGCCAGTTGCGCACCTCCGCGCGCACCGCGACGAAGGTCTCGGTGCGGCTGTCCGGGATCTCCACCTCGTCGCGATACCCGGGCACGGCACCGCCGTCGACCAGTCCGGGTCCGTATTGCCCGGTGACGGTGAATCTTTCGACGTCGTCGGGCGTCATCGGCCGCAGTGCCTGCAGCACCTTGAGTTTCTCGTCGCGCACGGTCTCGCGATCGACGACCGTCGGCGGTTCCATCGCCACCAGGCACAGCACCTGCAGCAGGTGGTTCTGCAGCATGTCGCGCAGGGCCCCGGAGGTGTCGTAGTAGCCGCCGCGGGTACCCACGCCGAGGGATTCGGAGACGGTGATCTGCACGTGGTCGATCCACGTCGAGTTCCACAGCGGCTCGAGCAGGGTGTTGGCGAACCGGGTGACGAGCAGGTTCTGGACGCTCTCCTTGCCGAGGTAGTGGTCGATGCGGAAGATCTGCGACTCGTCGAACACCTCGCCGACCGCGTCGTTGATCGCGCGGGCGGACGCGAGGTCGCGGCCGATGGGCTTCTCGAGCACCACCCGCGACGTCGGCTCGACGAGGCCGTGCCGGTCGAGGTGATGGGAGATCGGCCCGAACAGCGAAGGGGCGCAAGCGAGGTAGTACACGCGCACGGAGTCCGGGGCCAGGACGTCGCGGAGGGAGGACCAATCGTCCCCGCCTGCGAAGTCGACGCTCACGTAGTCGAGGCGGTCCAGGAACCGGGTGAGGGTGCCGGAGTCCAGCAGGTGGGCGGGCACGAAGCGCGCGAGCTCCCCGCGGACCTTGTCGCGGTAGCCGTCGGTGTCGAGGCCGGCGCGCGCGGCGCCGACGATCCGGCTGCCGGGCGGCAACTGGCCGTCGTGATCGCGCAGGTAGAGGGCGGGCAGGAGCTTACGGACGGCGAGGTCGCCGGTGCCGCCGAAGACGACGACGGTACAGGGGGCGGCGGGTGACATGGCTTGTCCTCCCGAATGAGGGGGTGAGGGCTGTCACTGGCAACCGTAGAGCATCTTTGGCACTGAAACAACAAACTTACGCATTTCTAAGAACAAAGTCCGGCCCGGTGCAGCATGCCCCGGCTGCGCGAGGCGCTCTCGGGTGCGGTTCCTTGGTTCAATGGCGGTATGAGCCGATCCTCCAGCGCGCCTGCCACCGCGGGCGAGGTCTTCGCCCTCGTCCGCGCCGGCGCCGCGACCACCCGAAGCGAGATCGGGCACCACACCGGGCTCTCCCGCACCGCCGTCGCCGCCCGGGTCGCGGCACTCCAGGACCTCGGCCTCGTCGTCGAAACGGAGGAAGGACCCTCCACCGGTGGGCGTCCCCCGCTCACCCTCACCTTCGGGGCCGGCGCGGGCATCGTGCTCGTCGTCGCGATCGGCCGCAGCCGCACCCAGCTCGCCGTCTGCGATCTCGCCGGGGAACTGCTCCGGACCGAGGACCTCGAGCAGGAGATCGGGGCGAGCCCGGGCGAGCTGATGCCGAAGATCGCCGCGCACCTCGCCGACCTGCGCGACGCGCTCGGTCCCGGCGCGCCCCGCACCGTCGGCATCGGGGTGAGCCTGCCGGGCACGGTGGACACGGTCCGCGGCTGCAGCCTCGACTCGCCGATGATGGCCGGCTGGGACGGTGTCGAGTTGCAGCCCTTCCTCGCCGGCCTCGGTGGCGCGCCGGTCTTCGTCGACAACGACGCGAATGTCATGGTGCTCGCCGAAAGGCGCGGCGAACGAGGAAAATTCGACGACATGCTGCTCATCAAGGCGTCCACGGGCCTCGGCGCGGGCATCGTGTCGGGCGGTGTGCTGCAGCGCGGGGCGGTGGGCGCGGCCGGCGAGATCGGGCACACCAAGACCGCTGCGGCGCAGGGCGTCCTGTGCCGCTGCGGCGACGTCGGCTGCGTCGAGGCGATCGCCGGGGGCTGGGCCCTGGTCCGCGACCTGCAGGAACAGGGCCGGGACGTGACCCACGTCCGCGACGTCGTGGCTCTCGCCGTCGGCGGGGATGCGGAGGCGCGCCGCATGATCCGGGACAGCGGCCGGCGGATCGGCGAGGTGATCGCCGGTGCCGTCAACCTCCTCGACCCGGCGGTGCTCGTCGTAGGCGGCGACATGGCCGAGGCCTACGACGTCTTCGTCGCCGGACTGCGCGAAACCCTCTATCGCGATGCGGTGTCCGTGGCCACCCGCGCCCTGCAGATCCTGCCCTGGTCGCACGGCGATCGCTCCGGGATGATCGGCTGCGCCTCCATGGCTCTCGACCAGGTGCTCAGCGTGCGCGCCGTGGACCGGATGGTGGCCGAGCGGGGCCGCTGATCCGGCTACTCCGCCGGTTGACGGCGGATGAAGTCGGCCATACCCGGGACGGTGAAGGCGATGCGACCGTGCTCCGGTGCCCAGATCAGGCCCTTGCGGATGGCCGAGTTGCGGACGTCGCTGACGCCGGTGGCGGTCGAGCCCATCAGCTGGGCGACCTTCCCGGACCGCGGTGTCTCCTCGCCGGTGGCGGCGAGCGCGGTGAGGTAACGGCGCTCGCGGTCGGTCGCCCGGTTCCAGCGCGACGGGAAGAATCCCTCGTCGAGGTGCCGCCGGCCCACCTCGACGGCAAGTTCGGCATCCTCGAGCTGAAAGGGGCTGTGCGGAGCGATGTTCCAGATCGCCTTCCCGTACTCCTGGAGGAAGTACGGATAACCGCCGCTGGCCTGGACGAGCACGGCGAGCGCGTCGTCGGTGAAGTCCCCGCCCTGGCGGCGTACCGGGATCCGCAGGGCGTCGGCTGCGGCCGTCGGGGTGAGGGGGCCGATGGTGCTGTAGAGGAACTGTCGCTCCGCGTAGGAGCGGTTGCCGGCCAGCACCGCGGGAAGATTGGGTAGTCCGGCGCCGATGAGGAAGAACGGCCATTCGCGCTGGCTCGCCCGGTGCTGGACGGCGAGCAGCGCCGACAGCAGATCGGAGTCGAGGTCCTGCATCTCGTCGATGAACAATCCGAATGCGCTGGATCTCGGCCGCAGTTCGGCGGTGATCGCTTCGACGAGTTCCTCGAGGTCGAGATCGATGTCGCCGCTGGCCGCCGGACGCTGGTCGAGGGAGAAGCTTGCGGTCGCCGGGCCGAGGCCGAGGCCGAGGGAGAAGCCGCGGGCGAGGTCGATGAGCGGGTCGATCGCGTGCTGGATCCGGTGCTTGCGGCTGTAGCGGCGCAGTCCGACCGTCAGTTCCTGGGAGAGCTTGGCGCGGACCGCGGTGGTGCCGGCCTCGCTGGGGCGGGCCTCGATGGCGATGGTGAGCCATCCCTGCCGGTCGGCGTGCTCGACGAGGGTGTTGAGCAGGGTCGTCTTCCCGACTCCGCGCAGTCCCGACAGGATCAGGCCACGGTCGTAGTTCTGCCGTTTGCTGCGGGCGACCAGGAGTTCGAACGCCCCGATCTGCTCGTCGCGTCCTTCGAGCGCCGGCGGCCGGAGTCCGGAGCCGGGCTTGAACGGATTGAGCTCGAGGTCCATGTGACGAGTATAGAGACTTATGGGGATCTATCTGAACTTCTCCATAACTGACCATAACGTCCCATAGCCGCCCGCACGTCCTAGACCTCTTTGCACTCTCGGAATGATGGTGCAATCATGCACTCTATGGATGAAAGTGCAACAACTCCGTCCGGGCGGCGGAACCGCCGGATGGAGCGCACCCGGGCCGCGCTCGTCGGCGAGGCGCGCGCGCTGACCGCCCGTCATGGTCTGGCCGGGTTCACCGTGGAGGAACTCTGTGAGCGGGTGGAGATCTCCCGGCGCACCTTCTTCAACTACTTCCCGTCCAAGGAGGACGCGGTCCTCGGCGAGCCCCCGCTCAGCCTGACCTCCGAGGAGGAGGACGCCTTCGTGGCCGCCGGGCGGCACGACGGGGACGGCATCTCCCCCACGCTGCTCCAGGACCTCGTCGCGGTGATCCTCGCCCAGATCGGGCGCACCGACTTCACCCGCGAGCACGCGAAGCAGTACCACGACATCATCCACCGCGAGCCGCAGCTGCTGCCCCGCATCCTGCACAACGGCGAGGCCCAGCTCCGGCGGTTCGCCGAGGTCGTCGCCCGGAGAGAGAACCTGCCTCCCGACGATCCGCTGCCGCGGACCGTCGTCTACGCGCTCGCCGACATCACCCGGCACACCGCCGACGAGTTCTTCGGCGACGACACCGATCGCCCCTTCGCGGAGCTGCTGCTCCGCAACCTCGACATCGTCCGGCGACTGTTCGGGCAGCGACTCGACCCCATCGAAACGGCAGGAAACCCGTGACCGCAACGTCGTCCCGTCCCGCGGCACCACCGTTGGTGCTCACGCAGCGCCGGATCTGGCTCATCTTCTCCGCGCTGATCGCCGGCATGCTGCTGTCGAGCCTCGACCAGACCATCGTCTCCACCGCGATGCCGACCATCGTCGGGCAGCTCGGCGGCGTCGAACACCAGGCCTGGATCACCACCGCGTACCTGCTGGCGACCACCATCGTGATGCCGATCTACGGAAAGTTCGGCGACGTGTTCGGCCGCCGCACCCTCTTCCTCGTCGCCATCGCGGTGTTCACCCTCGCCTCCGCCGGCTGTGCCTTCGCCACCGACTTCTGGTGGTTCGTGATCTTCCGTGCGATGCAGGGACTCGGCGGCGGCGGCCTGATGATCCTCTCCCAGGCCATCATCGCCGACATCGTCCCGGCCGACCAGCGTGGCAAGTACCTGGGCCCGCTCGGTGCGGTCTTCGGTGTGGCCGCCGTCGCCGGCCCCCTGCTCGGCGGCTTCTTCGTCGACTACCTGACCTGGCACTGGGCCTTCTACATCAACCTGCCCGTCGGCGTGCTCGCCTTCGCGATCGCCTGGTTCACCCTCACGCTGCCCACGAAGCGACCCGAGAAGAAGGTCGACTTCCTCGGCGTGCTCACCCTCTCGGCCGCCACCACGTGCCTGATCCTGTTCACGGACTTCGGGGGCGACCGGGGCTGGACCGATCCGCTGACCCTCGCGCTCGCCGTCGGAGTGCTCGTCGCGGCAAGCCTTTTCGTCCTCGTCGAGTCCCGCGCCGAGGATCCGATCATCCCGCTGTCGCTGTTCCGCAACCCGATCTTCGTCAACGCCACCGCGATCGGCTTCACCGTGGGCCTCGGCATGTTCGCGGCACTGGCCTTCATGCCGACGTTCCTGCAGATGTCGTCCGGAACCTCGGCCGCGGTCTCCGGTCTGCTGATGATCCCGATGATGGCCGGCCTGATGGCCACCTCGATCGCCTCCGGCATCGCGATCACGAAAACCGGTCACTACAAGGCGTATCCCATCGCCGGTGCCCTCGTCACGGCCGCCGCGATGTTGTGGCTGACCACCCTCGAAGGCAGCACGCCACTGTGGCTGATCTGCACGATGCTGTTCACCCTCGGCTTCGGCCTGGGTCTGATCATGCAGGTGGTCGTTCTCGTGGTGCAGAACGCCGTGCCGCCCACCGAGATCGGGACCGCGACCAGCACCAACAACTACTTCCGGGAGGTGGGCGCGTCCCTCGGCGTGGCGGTCTTCGGCACGATCTTCACCAACCGGCTGGCCGAGCAGCTCACCGCCGTGTTCACCGGAGCCGGGGCCTCCCCGGAGCAGGCCGGCCAGGCGACCGCGACGCTCGATCCCGCGGCCCTGAGCCAGCTGCCGGACTCCGTGCGCACCGGTGTGGTCGACGCCTACGCCGACTCCCTCGCCCCGGTGTTCTGGTACCTGATCCCGTTCCTGTTGGCGGCCTTCGTCATCGCGTGCTTCCTGCGGCAGATCCCGCTGTCGCACGAGGCGGGCATGGTCGCCCGCGGTGAGGCGGTCACGGAGGAACAGCTGACGCACGCGGCAGGCGCGCACCCGCACCCCGCCGAGGCCGGGAGTCGCCCGGTCCCGTGACGGCGTCCATACGCGCGGGGTCGGCCAGCGCCGCCCGAAGGCGGGACAACGCGCGATGCTGACCCACACGGACGGCCCCGGGCGTCGTCCGCAGGACGGCGGCGGACTCCTCCACCGACAACCCCTCGACCACCCGCAGGCGCAGGATTTCGCGTTGCCTGCGGGTGAGCGTCGAGAGCAGCGCGTCGACGTGCTGCCGCCCGCAGCGCCGCAGCACGCGCAACTCCGGACCGTCCCTCTCGCACACGGCGTCCGGCTGATTCCCGCGTGCGGCCGCGGCGGCGGCGGTGTCGAGGTCCTGGGTGGGAGCTGTCATCGAGTCGTGCCTTCCTTGCTGTGGCATGACGCATCGCGTCCGTTCACGCACCCACACAACCGGACGACCCTCGGGCGTCCATGGGAGTGAGCCGTGGATCTGCTGGGAAGTGCGCCCTCGGTGAACCCGGCATGCGTCGGGGACACCGGTCACCGAGGTGTCGATGTCGTTGCGCTCCGGGAGATCGTCACTGCGCGCACGGGGATCCGCTGCCGGGTGCGCAGCGGTCCGTCCCGTCCTGTGTCAGCACGCCGAACACCCGGCTCTTCGCATCGTCGCGAGTGGTGACGACGACGTGGTCCCACGGACTCCCGGCCGTGGCGTCGTCCTCGCGGGTGAGGTGCGGTCGCAGAGCCGTCCATCGATGCCAGTGCCGCGCGAACGACGACTCGTTCACCACGCGCCCGCGAGCGTGCTGTCCGGCCCGCGCGACCTCGCGGGGCACGTCGAGGAAGACCAGCACCGGCGTCCAGCCTCGTCGCCGCGCCAGGCGGGCCGTCCAGTCGCGTCGGCGCCTGCGCGTGGCGGTGTCGTGAACGGCCACAGGCCCTTCGCTCCGGTGCGGTCCGGCCAGGAGGGTGCGCACCACGTCGAGGGTGTGCATGAGATGGACCAGTGGCCGATACCAGCGATACGGCAGGCCCGGCGGAAGCGCGGCCGCGAGACGTTCGGCCCGGCGCTCCGGATCGAGAACGGTCAGACCCGGGATGTCGTGCTCGATCCGGCGAAGCAGGGTGCTCTTACCCGCTCCGGGAACGCCACCGGCCATCAGGAAGACGGCACCGGTGTCGCGCCCGGACGGATGTCCCGGGTGGGGGACCCTCGGAGCTGAGGTGGTTATGACGATTCCTTTCCCTGCGGGCAGGCTCGTGATCGGTGCTGCCGTGTCTTCAGGATGCCGGCAGGGACTGGGCCGACGCTGAGTCCTTCCTGAGGTCCGGCTGTGAAACCGGGCCGCACCTCGCGGCCCGGCTCTCGCGCCTCGGCCGGTCAACTGTCACGCAGCTCAGCGAGTGCAGCGGCCGGGGCGGGGATCGGTACCCGCGACACGAATCGACAGGCGCACCGACGATGGCTGTCGCGTGTGGCTGCGAAGTGCGCGGCTGTGCGGCGCCGAGGACGCGTCCCCGCAGCGTCGTCAGGTTTCCGCGGGCCGGATCCCCAGGACTCGGTGCCACCAGCGCCGGCGCGGCGGCTCGGGGGCGTACTCGCGCAGCACGGCGGCCGCTGCCGCGGCCCGCTCGGCGCGTTTCGACCGCAGCTCCGCCCGGTCCGCCGCCCACTGCCGGACGACCTCCTCCGGGTCGACCCTGTGGATGGGGACCAGGGGGCCGCTCGGTGCCCGCAGGCAGTCCACGATCCGCCGGTTCAGCTCCCGGACGATCTGCCGCACCGCCGGCTCGGAGGGCACGTCGAGCACGGTGCTGCGCAACCGCTCGATCTCCTTGCGCAGCTGCAGCGGGGGCGGCAGCAACGCCTCGGTCGACAGCCCTTCCCGGCGCAGATAGTCCTTCACCCACCACAGCTCGTCGTCGCTGCGATGCGGGATGGGTTTGCCGGCCCCGTCGAGGTTGTCGAAGTCGCCCCGCTCCTGCGCGACGCGGATCTGCCGTTCGATCCACGACTCGAAGGTGATGTCCGGCCGCTTGCGCTCGGTCATGGAGGCGATTGTCCTCCGCGGGGCGCCGGGTTTCACGGTCGCCGGGGGACCGGGACCGTCGCCGACACGCCGATCGGATCGGCGACGAGGGCCGTCGCGACCATGCGCCAGCGGCCGCACGCGCAGCGCTGGTAGTGCACCACGCCTTCGCTCGTCGGGTGGCGGGAGACCTCGGTCCAGTGGTGGCGGTGGGACGTCTGCATGCCCCCCAGTGTGATGTAATGGCATTGTGCATCTCAACCCTTACGGCGAGTATGCCGTGCGGCTCGCCGCGGATCTGGTGAACGACCCGCCCGTGACCGTCGACGCGCTGGTGCACCGCTGCGTCGAGGCGGGCCTGGTGATCGACTTCCCGGTCGGTGCCGACGACCTGCTCGGCGTCGGCGCGATGCTCGAACGCTGGTGTGCCGTCGTCGACGCGACCGGGGACGCCGAGCGCGCCGCGCTGGTCAACGAGATGCTCGCCGCCGCATCGGCGTATCCGCGCATGACGAACCACGCCGGCGACGGGTGGCACCTGCACTACCGGGACGATCAGCACTCGCTCGCCGGCGTGCTCGAGGCTCTGATCGCCGTCGGTACGGCCCTGCACCTGGTGGGCCGGGGCATGCGCCGCCTCGGCCGCTGCGCCCTCGACGAGTGCGACCACGTCTACGCGGACACCTCCCGCAACGGGCGGCAGCGGTACTGCTCGCCGCGGTGCGCAAACCGCGACGCCGTGCGCCGGCACCGGGCCGCGCACGTCGGGTGAGCCGGGACGATCAGCGCGGAGCGGTGCCGACGACGACGGTCGCGAACGCGTCGTCGCTGTGCACCACCCGCGGGATCAGCCCGTTCCGGGCGAAGCACTCGGCGATCCCGGCGGCCTGCCGCTCGCTCGACTCGACCAGCAGGTGCCCGCCCGGCGCCAGCCATCGCCCGGCCGCCGTGGCCACCCGCCGCAGCACGTCGAGGCCGTCGGCGCCCCCGTCGAGGGCGATGCGGGCCTCGTGGTCCCGGGCCTCGGCAGGCAGCAGCGTCAGGTCCGCGGTCGGTACGTACGGCACGTTCGCGAGCAGGAGGTGGACGCGCCCGCGCAGCACCTCGGGGAGCGGGTCGTAGAGGTCGCCCTCGTACACCCGGCCGCCGAGCGCGGCGACGTTGCGGCCCGCGCACCGCACCGCGGCGGGATCGAGGTCCGTCGCATGCAGTTCCACCCCGGCAACGGCCGTCGTCACCGCGGCACCCAGGGCCCCCGAGCCGCAGCACAGGTCGACGACGACGGCGCCGGGCAGGGCGAGAGCGACGGCGCGATCGACGAGGAACTCGCTGCGCCGGCGTGGGACGAACACCCGGGGGTCCAGAACGATGCGCAGGCCGTGGAACTCGGTCCAGCCGAGGACGTGCTCGAGCGGCTCGCCGGCGGCGCGCCGGTCCACCATGCCGGCGAGGTCGCCGGGCGTGCCGGCGGCCTCGACGAGCAGCCGCGCCTCCTCCTCCGCGAACACGCAACCCGCGCGCCGCAGGGTGGCCGCGACGGCGGAGGGATCCGGCGGGGTCGGCATGCGGCCGTGTCCCGGTCTCAGTCGGCGAGGTCCTTGTATTCGGGGTGCTTGTCGATGAAGCCGTCGACGAACGGGCAGATCGCCACCACCCGCTTGCCGCGGGCGCGCACGTCGTCGAGCGCGAACCGCACCAGCGTGCTCGACAGGCCCTGACCCGAATAGGCGGGGTCGACCTCGGTGTGGTCGAACACGAGTTGAACGTCGCCGTCGGGGTGGTACTGGGTGTAGCCGACGACGGTGTCGCCGTCGCGCAGTTCGTAGCGCTGGTGCTGCGGATTGTGGACGGCGATGACGGACGGGTCGCTCATGGCATTCCTCCGGCTGTTCAGGTGTTTTCGAGCAGGTGCGCGCGCATCGCGGTGTACGTGTCACCGAAGCGGGTCACGTCCTGCGGGCTGAGCAGATCGAACACGTAGGAGCGTACGGCCTCGACGTGTCCGGGACTGGCCTGGGCCAGCTTCGCAGCGCCGGCCGCGGTGAGTTCGGCCAGCATGCCGCGCTTGTCCTCGTCGCATTCGACGCGTTGCACCCAGCCGGCGTCGACGAGGCGGCTGATCGCGCGGGTGACGCCGCTGCGGGTCGTGACGACGGCGTCGGCGAGGGCGCGCATGCGCAGCCGCCGGCCGGGGGCCTCCGAGAGGGCGACCAGCAGTTCGTAGTCGGTGAGGGACATCCCGGAGTCGTGGGTGAGCTGCTTGTCCAGGGCGCTCATCAGCAGCCGGGTGCTGTCGAGGTAGGCGCGCCAGGTGCGCTGCTCGTCGTCGCTGAGCCACCGGGTCTTCGTCATCCGTCGAGAATAACCGGGTGGTTGCTCAGGAAATCAATTCGGCCGTCACTGTTGCGGGGGACGTACCGGGTGGCGGCTGACGATGGAGATCCGGTTGAACGCGTTCATCGCCACGGCAACCCACGCGATCGCGGAGAGCTCGTCCTCGGTGAGCCGGGCGCGCGCGAAGTCGTAGTCCCGGTCCTGCAGGTGACTGTCGGGCAGCGTGGTGATCGACTCGGCGAGGGCGAGTGCGGCCTGCTCCTGCTCGGTGTACAGGTCCGTTTCCCGCCAGGCCCGCAGCACCGCGAGCCGCTGGGTGGTCTCGCCCTCGCGCAGGGCGTCCCGGACGTGCACGTCCAGGCAGTAGGCGCAGCCGTTGATCTGGGAGACGCGTATGTTCACCAGCTCCACGAGCCGACGCTCGAGTCCGGCGTCGGCCGTGGCCTGGCGGATTGCTTTGGCAACCTCGATCTGTGCCCGGTACACCGGGCGGGTCTGCTTGTCGATCGGGATGCGCTGCTCGCTCACTCCGGCGGCGATACGTGCACGGAGATGTAGAGGGGTTCGCCGAGCTGCTCGAGCAGGCCCAGCTGGGTCTCCAGGTAGTCGATGTGCTCTTCCTCGTTCGCGAGGATCTCCTCGAAGATGCGGGCCGAGGTGATGTCGCTGACCGAGCGCATGTACTCGGAGCCCTTGCGGAGCCGGTCGCGGGCCTCGATCTCGACCTGCAGGTCGGCCTGGAACATTTCCTTGACCGTCTCGCCGAGCCGCAGCGTGCCGAGCCGCTGGTAGTTGGGCAGGCCCTCGAGGAACAGGATCCGGTCGGTGAGGGTTTCGGCGTGCCGCATCTCCTCGAAGGATTCGGCGCGGGTGTGCGCGGCGAGCTTCGTCCAGCCGTTGTTGTCCTGCATCTTCGAGTGCAGGAAATACTGGTTGATCGCCGTGAGCTCGGCAGTGAGCTGCTCGTTGAGGTACTCGATGACCTTCTTGTCGCCCTTCATGGCGCCTCCCGGGGACCGAACGCGGATCGACCGCCGGGTAGGGGTCTAGACGGCGGTCTCGAGTTCGATCCTCTCATCCCGGTCGCGGGATGCGCGAACGATCGCCGAGATATTTCGGACGCAACGTCCGCAGTCGGTGCCGGCGCGGCAGGCCGCGCCGATCTCGCGTGTGCAGCGTGCGCCGGCAGCGATGTGGGCCTCGATGTGCCGGTGCGAGAGAGCGTGGCAGCTGCAGACGATCATCGAGACCCTCCTGGACGTATTACTTAGGTTCACCAAACCTTACCTCAATGAGGTGTGGCTTACCTGTGATCGTAGTCACAATTCGTCCTCGGGCGCCCCGGGCAAGTGCCCAGTCCCGGCCCGGGGTGCCTCGAAATCGGTGCTGCCGGGTTCAGGGCTGCCGGGTTCAGGGCTGCCGGGTTCAGGGCTGCGGGTTCAATGCTGCTGGGTCTGCAACTGCGACGCCACCACCTGGTTGATCCGCTGCAGGCCGCCGGGGGTCAGACCGGGCAGCTGTCCCTCGATGGTCCGGACGATCGCGCTGTCGTCGATCACCTTCTCGCTGGACTGGACGAGCACGGTCCCGGCGCCCGTGAAGTCGAACTGCCGCTCCTCCCCGGACTGCACGCCGAACATGCGCGCCCCCGCCGCCACGAAGCCGTTGACCCACGCCTCGTCGTAGTGATGGCTCGGCGACGGGCAGTCCGCCCACCCGACGAGCGCCTCGGGATCGACCCGCAGCGGCGGCTCGGCGAACATCACGGGTCCGTTCGACGACGCGAGGAACTTGCCCGTGCCGATCAGCGTGAGGAAGCCCGGCACGATCGACTGGTTCAGCGACAGCCCGGGCTCGAACGCGAGCAGGTTCGCGGCCCGGATGGTGAGGTTGCCGTCGTCGAGGTCGTAGGAGTTGATGTCGTATCCACGGTCACCGAGGATCAGTTTCCCGTACCCCTCGGCGACGACGTAGTCGCCCATGTACAGCGGGGCCGAGAACTGGTGCGCCACCATCTGCAGCAGCTGCCCCTGCAGTCCGTGGGTGAGCGAGGTGAACTGCACCTGCCCGTAGTAGGCGATCATCGCGCCCTTGGACAGGAACCACGGGCTCTGCAGGTCGATGCAGAAGGCGTAGTGGTTGCCGGGCAGGTTGTCGCTGCCGACGAGGTGGGACGGGTTCAGGACGACGCTCACAGTTTCTCCTCCGAGGCTTGCACGTAGACGATGCCCTGACCGGTGCATTCGAGCTGGAGGCCCTCGCCGCCGCTGCGCCCCGCGGTGCGCCAGCTCATGGCGGACTTCAGTTCCGTCCGCACCGGTCCGTGGGCGGCGATGAAGGACTGCGGGTCGACGACGACCGGGGCCGGCCCGCCGACCTGCAGCTCGAGGAACCCACCGTGCCCGAGCAGCACCGCGGCCCCGCGCCCGGACAGCTGGGTGGTGAACATGCCGGTGCCGCTCACCATGCCGGTGGCGGCGCTGCGCAGCGCGCCCAGGAAGCCGCCACCGCCACCGCCGCCTCCGGCCGGGGGCGCCGACATCGACACCACCGAGCTCTGCAGGCTCGCGGTGTATCCCAGCAGCCGCGACGCCTCCACGCGCAGCTCGCCACCCGCGGACAGGTCCACCACGTGCACCTCGAGACCGCGGAAGCCGTAGTGCACCACGCCGTTGCCCTGCGCGAGCATCGTGCGTTCGTGCTCGCCCTGCATCATCCGTCCCGCCATCCCGGCGATCCCGCCCGTGCCCGGCATCCCACCGGCCCCGGGCACGTGGTGCGGAGCGAACTGCACCATGCCCGTGTAGAACAGCATCGCGCCCCGGCGGGCGACGACCGGCCCGGACTGGTTCAGATCGACCTTGACGACCTTGCCGTTGATCTTCGAGAACACCGCTGTCTCCGTCATCACTGCCTCCCTCACCGCTCCGCCGGCTGGATGGACACGACGCCCATGCCGTCCCACCGCAGCGAGAATGCCTCGCCGCTGCCCTGACCGACGAACGTGCGCCACGAGACGTCGGTGACGAACGACTGGCTCAACTGTCCCTTCGCGCACACGAACGCGTCCGGGTCGACGACGAGCGGGTACTGCGGGGAGACCTCGAGGTGGATCAGTGGGCCACCGGCCGACAACAGCGCGACCTGCCCGCTGCCGGTGACCGTCGTGGTGAACAGACCCTGGCCGCTCATGTTGCCGCGCACCCCGGCGAACGTGACGTTCGTGGTGAGGTTGCCGTTCAGGGCGAGCAGTTGCTCCGACTCGACCTGCAGCGTCTCGTTGTTCAACTCGAGCACCGTGACGTCCTGCCCCTGGTGGGCGAGATAGACCACGCCGTTGCCGGCGCACTCCATCAGCGACAGGCCCTCACCCGTGGCGCGCTGGCGCAGGCCGGCCAGCACGCCCTCGCCGCCGCCGAACCCGGCCGACTTGAACTGCACCTGGCCCTCGTACGCCACCATCGACCCCGAGAGTGCCCGGATGCTGGTGTTGTTCAGGTGCGCCTCTATGACCCGTTTCGATCTCTCGACCAGTCGCATGCGCGAACACGATAGACGCTCGCCCGCCGGTGCGCCCTTCCGGCTCGTTCCCGCCCGATGCGGACACCCCACAATGGGTGCGTGCCCGATGTTCCCGACCGGACCCTGCTCGGCCGCGCCTTCGCCGTACTGGGCGCGTTCACCGCCGAGCGGCCCCGCCTGACCCAGTCGGAACTGAGCCGCCGGACCGGGCTTCCCCTGCCGACGGTGTTCCGGCTGTGCGGCCGGCTCGTCGACGTCGGGGCACTCGAACGCCGTGCGGACGGCAGCTATCAGGTCGGGGTCCGGGTCTGGGAGCTCGGTGCCCTCGCGCCCCGCGCGCACGGCCTGCGCCAGGTGGCGATGCCCTATCTCGAGGACCTGTTCGACGCGACCCGGGAGAACGTGCAGCTGGTCGTTCGGGAGGGGCTCGAGGCGCTCTACGTCGAGCGGTTGTCGGCGCGCGGTGCCGTGGCCGTGGTCGGCCGGGCCGGCGGCCGGCTGCCGCTGCACGCGTCGAGCGGTGGGCTGGTGCTGCTCGCCCACGGCGGGCCCGAGCTGCTGCGGGAGGTGCTCGATGCCGGGCTCGAACGGTTCACTCCCGCCACGATCACCGAGGAGTCCCGGCTGCGGCGCGTGCTCGACGACGTCCGCCGCACCGGCATCGTGATCTGCCGCGAACACCTGAACGTGGGCACGATGGCGATGGCGGCGCCCGTCCGGGAGCACTCCGGCCGGGTCGTCGCGGCGATATCGGTGGTGGTGTCGATCGATGCGGATCCCGCGCCGCTGATCCCGGCCATGCGGGCGGCGGCGAGCGGCATCTCCCGGCGACTGACCTGAAGGCCCTCTTTCACTGAGCGAAAGTGGGGGGTGACGACGTGGACGTTCCTCCGGGACAGTGAGGGTCGTCACCGCTTCCGAATCTCGAGGAGTCCCCCATGAGCGAATCCCGCACCCAGGTCGCCGTCGTCGGCGCCGGCCCCGCCGGGCTGATGCTGTCGCACCTGCTGCACCTGCGCGGCATCGAGTCCGTCGTGCTCGAGGCGCGCTCGCGGGAGGACATCGAGGCCACCATCCGCGCCGGCGTGCTCGAGCAGAACACCGTCGACCTCATGGTCGAGACCGGCGTCGGCGACCGCCTGAAGGCCGAGGGCTACGAGCACCACGGCGTGGAGCTCCGCTTCGGCGGCAGGGGGCACCGCATCGCGTTCGACGAACTCGTCGGGCGCGCGGTCACCGTCTACCCGCAGCACGAGGTCAACAAGGACCTCATCGCCCGCCGTCTCGCCGACGGTGGCGACATCCGGTTCGGCGTCTCCGACGTGCAGGTCCACGACCACCGCACCGAGCGGCCGTACCTGACCTACATCGATGCGCAGGGCAACCCGCAGCGCCTCGACGCGCTGCTCGTCGCCGGCTGCGACGGCTCGCGCACCGGCACCCGCGGTCTGATTCCGGCACCGCAGGTGCGCACCGACCACTTCCGGCAGTACCCGTTCGCCTGGCTCGGCATCCTCGCCGAGGCGCCGCGCTCGTCGGAGGAACTGATCTACGCCCGGCACGAGCGGGGCTTCGCGCTGATCTCCACCCGCACCGCCGACGTGCAGCGGCACTACCTCCAGGTGGATCCGGACGACGACGTCGCCAACTGGTCCGACGACCGCATCTGGAGCGAACTGCACGCCCGGGTCGACGGGGAGGGGGCCGAGATCAAGGACGGGCGGATCTTCGAGAAGTCGATCCTGCAGTTCCGCAGCTTCGTGTGCGAGCCCATGCAGCACGGCAACCTGTTCCTCGCCGGCGACGCCGCGCACACCGTCCCGCCGACCGGCGCCAAGGGGCTCAACCTCGCCGTCGCGGACGTGTTCGTGCTGGCCCGTTCGATGGACGAGTACCTCACCCGCGGCGAACGCGGCCGGCTCGACGGTTACACCGCGGAAGTCCTGCCGCGCGTGTGGCGGGCACAGCACTTCTCGTGGTGGATGTCGTCGATGCTGCACACCCACCCGGACAGCAGCCCGTTCGACAACAAGCGCCAGGACGCCGAACTCGACGCGATCACCCGTTCCGTCGCCGGGCGCACCCTGATCGCCGAGCAGTACACCGGCTGGCCCCTGGTCTGACACGTCGACGCCGTCCGCGCGCGCAGCCTGCTCCGAGTCGAACGGGAGCTTGTCGCGCCGGGCGGGCCGTGACGGCGGCATCGGCCGAGCAACTCCGACGACAGGTTCCCGCCGGATGCGAGAACCTCCCGCTCGTCCGCCGGGTGCGGACCTTCAGTACGACGCGCGGCCGCCGCTCGCGTCGTACACGGCGCCGGTCGAGAAGCTCAGCGCGTCCGAGGAGAGCCAGGCGACGAGTTCGGCGATCTCGTCCGGCCGGCCCATCCGGGCCATCGGCGTCAGGCTCTGCGACCGCGCCAGGATCGCCGGATCCGTCCCGGCGTTCATCGGGCTCTCCACCGCCGCGGGCGCCACCACGTTGGCGAGCACCCCGGTCGTCGCGATCTCCTTGCCGAGCGACTTCGTCAGCGCGATCACCGCGGCCTTGGACGCCGAGTAGGCGCTCTGGTTCGGATTGCCGTCCTTGGCCGCGATGCTCGCCAGGTTCACCACCCGGCCCCAGCCGGCGTCGACCATCGCGGGAACGAAGGCGCGGCACGTGAGGAACGTGCCGTCGACGTTGATGCGGAACGTCCGGTGCCAGTCGGACAGTTCGGTGTCGACCAGCGGCGCCGACGGTCCCACGACGCCGGCGCTGTTGACGAGGATGTCGACCCGGCCCAGGCGCGTACGCAGCCGTTCGACGGCGGCGGGGTCGGTGACGTCGACGCGTTCGGCGGCGCCGTCCGCGATGTCGGCGGTGACGACCCGGACGCCCGCGGCGGACAGCCGCCTCGCGCAGGCCGCGCCGATCCCGCTCGCCCCGCCGGTGACGAGCGCGGTCACGCCCGAGGGATAGGTCACCATACGGCTGCTCCTCGCCGGTGTGTGGATAGTAGTCTGAATCCATGTGCGAAATCGAAACAATCGGCGACGCACCATGTATGAATCTGGATATACGGCTGTAGATGCAGTCGTCAAGTCCCCGAAGGGATCGACATGGAGATCCGCTGGCTTCAGGCCTTCGTTGCCGTCGCGGAGGAACTGCACTTCGGGCGGGCCGCCGCCCGCCTGCAGATGGCGCAGTCACCCCTGAGCCAGACGGTGCGCAAGCTCGAGAAGGACCTCGGTGTGCCGTTGTTCGAGCGCAATACGCGCAGCGTCGCCCTCACGGCGGGTGGGCACGCCTTCCTGCCCCACGCCTACCACATCCTCGAAAGCGTCGAGACGGCACGGCAGGCCACGCGCGCGTCCGCCGGCGGTGTGTACGGCCGCATCAAGATCGGGTTCACCGGTGTGCTGAACCATCTTTCGCTCCCGCCGCTGACCCGGGCGCTGCGGCAGCGTTACCCGGACATCGAACTCGACCTCGTCGGTCGCATCATGACCCGGGAGGCGGTCACCCAATTGGAGAGTGGCGCACTGGATCTCGCGTTCGTCGGGCTGCCGGTCCAGTCCGCGGCGGTGGCCACCCGGCTGATCCGCCGCGAGTCGTTCGGTGCCGTGCTGCCCTCCGACCACCCGCTCGCCGGGGAGCCGGAGATCGACCTGCACGACCTCGCGGACGACGGCTTCATCACCACACCGTTGTCGGCGGGGTCGGCCCTGCAGGAGAGCGCCATGCGCGCGTGCCTCGACGCGGGCTTCCGTCCGCGCGTGGTTCAGGAGATCACCGACCCGTACATGATCCTGGTGCTCGTCTCGGCCGGCGTGGGAGTGGCGCTGATGACGTCGAGCATCGCGACGATCACGCCGCCGGGCACCGTCTTCGTCCCCCTCGCCGGCGAGTCCGACTACATGCACCACGGGATCGGCTGGTCGCCCCGGCGTGTGTCGCCGGCGCTCGAGGTGGCCCTGAAGGTCGCCGAGGAGATCCTTCCCACGCCCGATTGAGACGATAAACGTCTTTATCTGAGACTTTTTCAGTGTTGGACGCTGCATAGTGCGGCGTGCCACGCTCGTCTCGTTCCGGCGACTGTGAGGGCCATCACCGAATGGCCGACTCGGCGTCCGTCGGAGCCTGGGACGAAAGGAACGCCATGGCGAACACGCACGCTGCCGGCCCCGACGGACGACCGAACGAGAACGCCCGCCGGGCGGCCATCTCCGGTTTCCTGGGCAGCACCCTGGAGTACTACGACTTCTTCATCTACGGCTCCGCCGCAGCCCTCGTCTTCGGGAAGATCTTCTTTCCCGGCGACGGAGCCACCTCGACGCTGCTGTCGATCAGCACCCTCGGCGTCGCATACATCGCCCGCCCGCTCGGCGCCGTGCTGTGGGGGCACTGGGGCGACAAGTTCGGCCGGCGCAACGCCCTCCTGGCCTGCCTGCTGCTGATGGGCATCGCCACGTTCGTCATCGGCTGCCTGCCCACCTACGAGCAGATCGGCATCGCCGCGCCGGTGATCCTGGTGCTGCTGCGCCTGCTGCAGGGGCTGTCGGCCGGCGGTGAATCCCCGGGCTCGTCGTCCCTGACGCTCGAGCACGCCCCGGCGCACCGGCGCTCGTTCTTCACGTCGTTCACCATGAGCGGCATCATGTTCGGCATCGTCATCTCGAGCCTCGTGTTCATCCCCGTGGCGTCGCTGCCCGACGAGGCGCTGTACTCGTGGGGTTGGCGGGTGCCGTTCTGGCTCAGCATCGTCGTCACGGTGGTCGCGGTGTGGCTGCGCCGCAAGCTCGACGAGCCCGAGGTGTTCGAGGAACTGCAGGAGAACGGCGAGACCGCCGCCCTGCCGGTCGTCGAGATGTTCCGCTCGCACTGGCGCACCGTCCTGCGGATCAGCCTCAGCGCCACGTTCGCCATGATCAACACGATCGTCAACGTCTTCGCACTCGCCTACGCCGTGCAGGTCGAAGGCTTCGAGCGCTCCACGATGCTGTGGGCGATCGCCGCCGCCAACTTCGTCGCGGTGCTCAGCCAGCCCGTGGCCGGGCTCCTCGCGGACCGGATCGGCCGCAAGCCGGTGTTCGTGTTCGGTGCCCTCGGCTCGGGCGCGATGGTGTTCGCCTTCTTCCACGCGATCGGAACCGGCAGCGCCCCCCTGGTGTTCGCGTCCGGCCTCGTCCTGATCGGCTTCTTCTACGCCATGCCGAACGGTGTCTACCCGGCCTACTTCCCGGAGCAGTTCCCGGCGCGGGTCCGGTACACGGGCATGGCCGTGAGCCTCATGCTCGGTCTGCTCGTCGCCGGATTCACGCCCGCCGTCGCGCAGCTGCTCTCGGCGGGGGACACCAGCAACTGGGCCCCGGTCGCCTGGATGTGCCTGGGCTTCGCGGTGCTGTCGTCGATCGCCGCCCTCACCGGGCCGGAGACCTACCGCACGCCCACCGAGGACCTGGGCGAGCGTCGCTCGGCGCCGGTGGCGCGACCGGCGCAGGAACTCGTCCGCAGCGACGTCTGACCGGCCCCCGAGCCCCGGCGCCCGACGCGCCGGGGCCACGGCCCGTCCCACCCCGTAGGAGTAACCGTGACCCCGTCCACCGCCCGCCACCGCATCCGGCTCGTGGGGGCAGGCATCGCCTCGTCCCTGTCGCCGGCCCTCCACGAGCGTGAGGCCGCCGCACTCGGTCTGAGCGACTACCGCTACGAACTGCTCGACCTCGAGGCGGGGAACGTTCCCGTCGAACGCACCGGCGATCTGGTGCGCTCCGTCGTCGCCGGCGGCTGCACCGGCCTGAACATCACCCACCCGTGCAAGCAGGTCGTCGTCCCGGCCCTCGACGGCCTGTCCGACAACGCCCGCCTGCTCGGCGCGGTCAACACCGTCGTCGTCCGGGACGGGCGCCTGATCGGCCACAACACGGACCACAGCGGATTCCTCACGGCGCTGCGCCGCGGGTTGCCCGATGCCGCCCTGGATGCGGTCCTACTGGTCGGTGCGGGCGGTGCGGGCTCGGCGGTGGCCTACGCGCTCGCCGCCGCGGGTGTGGCGGACCTGCGGATCGCCGACGTGGACGCCGCCCGCGCCGCGGACGTCTGCGCACGACTGTCCGCCGCCTTCCCCGCGACACGCGCCACGGCTCTGCCGGCGGACGCGATCCCCGCCGCCCTGCGCACGTGCGCCGGGGTGGTCAACGCCTCGCCGATCGGCATGGTCGGCCACCCCGGAACGCCGTTCGACACCGGCGCCCTGCACCCCGGCCTGTGGGTCGCGGACATCGTCTACCGGCCGATCCGAACCGAACTGATCGCGGCCGCAGCGGCTCTCGGCTGCGACGTGCTCGACGGCGGGCAGATGCTCGTCGCTCAGGCCGCCGACACGTTCGCGCTGCTGACCGGGATCCGTCCCGACGTCGACCGCATGCGGGCGCACCTCGACGAGCTGATCTCGGACCGGGTTCTCGTGGCCGCGCCGGTGGACCGCGCGCCGGCCGGACGTTCCGATGCCCACCAGGAGATGGAATGAACACCACCGCGTCCTTCGCCCGGCCGCTGGACATGGGTTCGGTCCGCTTGCGCAACCGCTTCGTGTCCGCGCCCATGGAACGCAACTACTGCGAGCTCGACGGCACGATGACCGACCGCTACATCGCCTACCTCGAGCGACGTGCCGCCGGAGGCGCCGCGCTCGTCTTCACCGAGGCGAGCTACGTGCGGGCCGACGGTAAGGGCCGCATCCGCCAGATGGGTGTGGACGTCGACGAACGCATCCCCGGCATCGCCCGAATGGCGGAGGCGGTGCACGCCCACGGCGCGCTCGTCGGTGTCGAACTCAACCACGGTGGTCGCACCGCGCAGGGCGCGGTGAGCGGATTCGTCCCCGTCGCCCCCACCCCGATCCCGTGCGCGGTCGTCGGCGGCGAGATGCCCGAGCAGCTCGACAGCGACGACATCGAGCACCTCGTCGAGTGCTTCGGTGCGGCCGCGGCTCGTTGCGCGGAGGCCGGCGTCGACGTGATCTCCCTGCACGGCGGGCACGGTTATCTCATCCACCAGTTCCTCTCGCCCGCATACAACCACCGCGACGACGAGTGGGCCGAGCCGACGCTGTTCCTCAACCGGGTCATCGACGCGGTCCGCACCATGGCGCCGGGTATCACGCTGGGACTGCGTTTCTCGGCCTTCGAGGCGGTCGACGGGGGGCTCGACGCGGAGACGACCCGCGAGCGCATCGACGCGATCGACACGCACCGGCTGGACTTCCTCGACGTCTCGGCGGGCAACTACGAGTCGGGGCAGTGGATCATCCAGCCGGGGGAGTGGCAGCGCGGTCTGCTCGCCCCGTACGCCGAACCGTATGCCCGCGACTTCGACATCCCGGTGGGCGTCGCCGGCCGGATCAGCTCACCCGAGACGGCGGAGCAGATCATCGCCTCCGGCCGGGCCGACTTCGTGAGCATGGCCCGGACCCTGCACGCCGACCCGGATTTCCCGAACCGCGCCCTCGACGGGGGCCGGTACCGGCCCTGCATCGCCTGCAACTACTGCATCGACAGCCTGGCGGCCGGGCCGATTCCGTGTTCGGTCAACCCCTGGGTCGGTCGCGAACTCGAGCAGCCCTCGAAGCCGGCCGGGACCGCGGTGCGCGTCGCCGTCGTGGGCGGCGGACCGGCCGGCATCGCGGCCGCGCGCGACCTGGCCCTGGCGGGCCACAGCGTCGACCTGTACGACGAACGCGGCAGTCTGGGCGGCGATTTCGCGTTGGCCTCCCGGCTGCACGAGTACCCGGAATACCACCGGATCGTCGACTGGTACCGCGACGAACTCGCGGACCTGAACGTCACCTGCCACACCGGTACGAGAGTCGATGCCGCCACGCTGGCCCCGCTCGACTTCGACGCGATCGTCCTCGCGACCGGCGGGTGCGGACCGGCGATCGACCTTCCCGGCGCCGGCACGCGACGGATCCGCGACGTGCGGGAGTTCCTCGCCTCCGGAGACCCCGCGCCCGAGTCGATCACGATCTTCGGTGCCGACCGGGAGGCCGCGGCGGTGGCCGACGACCTGCTCCGGCACGGCACGAAGGTCGTGATGATCGGTCCGCAGGAGACGATCGCGCACGACGTCGGCCGCCGCGGCAAGATCGTCCTGCTGCCCCGGCTGGCGGCGAGCGAGAACCTCACCGCGTACCTGTCGTCCGTCGTCACGCACATCGAGGCCGACCGGGTGGTCATCTCGACGGAGGGGCAACAGCGCACCGTGCCCGCGCCCGGGGAACTGCTCGTCTCGCACGGCATCGAACCACGCGCCGACCTGCTGACCGATCTGCGGCGGCTCGCGCCGCGGCTCGGCGTCCACTGCGTCGGGGACGCGAGCGGCGACGGCGGCTCCCTTCATGCCGCGCTCGTCACCGCCGCCGACGTCGCCGTCCGGATCACCGCGGCCGCCGATTCGCGCGTGGGGGCCGACGCATGAACCCGGAGACCACCGCGCCGGCGGCGGACTCCGTGCGCACCGCGCTGCCGCGCCTCGGCCTGGGCACCTGGCCCCTCGTCGGGCTCGACGCCACGCGCGCCGTGCTCGCCGGCATCGAGGCCGGATACCGGCTGATCGACACGGCCGCGATCTACGGGAACGAGGACGCCGTCGGCGCCGCCCTCGCCACCTGCGGCGTGCCCCGCGACGACCTGTTCGTCACCACCAAACTCCGCGGCAGCGACCATGTGTCCGGCGACGTTCGCGGTGCCGTGGAGCGGAGCCTCGAGCGCCTCGGCCTCGAGCGGCTCGACCTGTTCCTCATCCACTGGCCGCTGCCGCGGTTCGACCGGTACGCCGCGGCGTTCGAGGCCATGCTCGAGTGCCGCGACGCCGGGCTCGTCCGCTACGTGGGGGTCTCCAACTTCCTCGGCCACCATCTGCGCAAGGTGGTGGCCGAGACCGGGGAGGCTCCCGCCGTCAACCAGATCCAGATGGACCCGTCGCTGGCCCGTCTGCCCGTCCGCCGCGCGAACGACGAGCTGGGGGTGTTCACCCAGTCGTGGAGCCCGCTCGGTCGCGGCGAGGTGCTGGGCGCCCCCGTCGTCGCCTCGATCGCGGACCGCGTCGGCTGCACGCGCGCGCAGGTCGTGCTGGCCTGGCACCTCGCGCAGGGCGTCGTGCCGGTCACGCGGTCGGCGAACCCGGCACGCCAGGCCGAGAATCTGGCCGCCGTCGACGTGGAACTCACGGCGGCGGACGTCGCCGCGCTGAACCGTCTCGACCGCGGCGAAGCCGCAGCCCGGGACGTCGAACGAGAGGAACACTTGTGATGCCCCTTCGCGCAGGCATCGTCGGATGCGGAAGGATCGCGGGC
The DNA here is from genome assembly GCF_011058195.1 of Rhodococcus sp. 14C212. Taxonomy (NCBI): domain Bacteria; kingdom Bacillati; phylum Actinomycetota; class Actinomycetes; order Mycobacteriales; family Nocardiaceae; genus Rhodococcus; species Rhodococcus sp. 14C212. The sequence goes on from NZ_JAALEH010000003.1 coordinate 46,232, forward strand.
AACCATGCGCACGCGCTGCAGCAGGTGCCCGGCGTCGACGTCGTCGCGTGCTGCGACCCCGACCTGGAGCGCGCTCGCGCCTTCGCCGCCCGGCACGGCATCGCCCACGCCGTCGGATCGGTGGCGGAGTTGTTCGCTCTCGGCCTCGACGCCTGCACCGTCTGCACACCGCACCCCGTGCACGAACAGATCGTTCTCGCCGCCGCCGAGGCCGGGATCCACGTGCTGTGCGAGAAGCCGATCGCGGTGGACGTGGTCGCAGCCGACCGGATGATCGCGGCCGCCGACCGCGCAGGCATCACCTTCGGGGTGTTGTTCCAGCGCCGATTCTGGCCCGCGGCGCGCCGCATCAAGGCGGCGATCGAGGACGGCCGCCTCGGCGTTCCCGTCCTCGGGGAGGTGTCGGTGATCCTGCACCGCCCGTCGACCTACTACTCGGCCGACGCGTGGCGCGGGCGGTGGGACAGCGACGGCGGGGGCGTCCTCATGACGCAGGCCGTACACCAGATCGACATGCTGCAGTGGTTCATGGGCGCGCCGGTCCGCGTCGGCGGGTTCGTCGGCACCCGCTTCCACGGCGAGCACATCGAAACCGAGGACAGCGCCTCGGCCGTCGTCTCGTTCGCCTCCGGTGGCACCGCGACGATCACCGCCACCACCGGCGCCAACCACAACCTCGGCAACCGCGTCACAGTGATCGGCGCAACCGGGGCGATCGCGAGCGTCCTCGAGTTCCCCGAGGGGCGTGAGGGCGTCAACGAGCTGTGGACCGCGCCGGGCGAGGTGGAGCTGCGAACGCCGTATTCCCCCGATGTCGACGCCAACCTCGACGTCCGGGACATCAACGCCGGGCTCACCGACTTCCACACCCTCCAGGTCCAGGACTTCGCCGAGTCCGTGCTGACCGGCCGCCGACCCGCGGTGACCGGACGGGACGCCCGCGCCTCCCTGGCCGTCGTCGCCGCGATCTACGAATCCTCCCGCACCGGCAGGGTCGTCGAACTCGCGCCCGCACCCACCCTCGTCTCGTCCGGCAAGGAGCTCCGATGACCCCCGACACAGTGTCCGAATCCCTCACCTACGACGTGGTCGTCGTCGGGTCCGGTGCGGGCGGGCTGTCCACGGCCGTGGCTGCCGCCCACGGGGGCGCCTCCGTGCTCGTCGTCGAGAAGGCGGACGTGTGCGGCGGCGCCACCGCCTGGTCGGGCGGGTGGATGTGGGCGCCGCGCAACCTGTTCGCCCACGCCGATGGGGTGCACGAGGACCGGGCCCAGCCGCGCCGCTACCTCGAGCACCGGCTCGGGGAGCACTTCGATGCCGCCAAGGTGGACGCGCTCCTCGACGGCGCCCCCGAGATGGTCGAGTTCTTCGAACGTCACACGGCGCTGCAGTTCGTCCCCGGCGCCGCCATCGCCGACATCCACGGTGACACCCCCGGCGCGGGCACGGGCCACCGCTCCGTCGCGCCGAAGCCCGTGAGCCTGCGCCGCCTCGGACCCGACGTCGCCGGGCTGCTGCGGCGGCAACTGTACGAGACCTCGTTCCTCGGCATGGGCATCATGGCCGGCCCGGACCTGCAGGCGTTCCTGCACTCGACCCGCTCGGGCCGGGCGTTCCTGCACTGCGCGCGCCGGGTCTCGACCCACATGTTCGACCTCGCCACCAGGCGTCGGGGCCAGCAACTGGTCAACGGGACGGCGCTCGTGGGCCGGCTGCTGCGCTCCGCACTCGATGCCGGCGCCGACATCCGCGTCGCCACCGCCGCCACCGCACTCGTCACCGACCCGTCCGGCCGTGTCATCGGTGTCCGGCTCGAGGGCCCCGACGGCGCCTACACGGTGTCCGCCCGCCGGGGTGTCGTCCTCGCGACCGGCGGGTTCACCCGCGACATCGACCGGCGGCGAGAGCTGTTCCCCCGCACCCCGACCGGACGCGAACACTGGACGCTCACGCCGTCGACGACGACCGGTGACGGCATCTCGCTGGGCGAATCCGTCGGTGGCCGCCTCGACCGCTCGCTCGCCTCGCCGGTGGCCTACTGTCCCGTCTCCCTCGTCCGGTACCGCAACGGCAGGCAAGGCGTGTTCCCGCACATCCTGGACCGCGGAAAGCCCGGGGTCATCGGGGTGCTGGCCGACGGGCGCCGTTTCGTCAACGAGGCGCTCGGATATCACGACTACACACTGGCAATGGTCGAACAGGTGCCGGACGGCGAGGAGGTCTGCTCCTGGCTGATCGCCGACCAGCAGTACCTGCGGTACTTCCCGCTCGGTATGGCCAAGCCCTTCCCGATCCCGACGTGGCCCTACCTGCGATCCGGATACCTCTCGAAGGGCCGGACGATCCGCGAACTCGCGGAGCGGATCGGCGTCGACCCGGACGGGCTCGAGAAGACCGTCACCGCGTTCAACGAGAGCGCACGCCTCGGGGAGGATCCCGAATTCGGCCGCGGCACCACACCGTTCAACGTCAAGTCCGGCGACGCGGACAACCCGTGGCCCAACCCGTCCCTCGCACCGCTCGAGCGCGGACCCTTCTACGCGGTCAAGGTCGTCCCCGGCAGTTTCGGCACGTTCGCCGGCCTGGTCACCGACTCGTCGTCCCGGGTGCTGAACGGCGACGACCGGCCGATCGACGGGCTGTTCGCGGTCGGCGTCGACCAGTCCAGCGTGATGGGCGGCCATTATCCCTCCGGCGGAATCAATCTGGGTCCGGCCATGACCTTCGGGTACCTGACCGGACGCCGCCTCGCCTCGACCACAGGAGCCACCCGATGAGCACCCCGCTCGGCCTCGCCGCCCTCACCGTCCTCGACACACCGCCGCTGCAGCACGTCGACCTCGCCGAACGGCACGGATTCGACACGATCGGACTGCGTCTGCTGCCCGCGGCACCCGGCACCACGGCCTACCCGCTGCATGAGGACGACGCCGCGCTCTCCGCGCTCGTCCGCCGTCTCGCCGATTCCCCGGTCGAGGTGTTCGATCTCGAGATCATCCGTCTCGGTCCCGATTTCGATCCGTCCGACTACGCTCCGCTGCTCGAGGCGGGGGCGCAGCTCGGGGCGCGGGCCGTCCTGGTCGGCGGCGACGACCCCGACCGAGCCCGTCTCACCGACTCCTACGCGCGGCTGGCGGAGCTGTGCGCCTCCTACGGCATCGTCGCGAGCCTCGAATTCATGCCGTGGACAGCGGTTCCCGATGCGAAGGCCGCGGTGGAGATCGTCGGGCAGGCCGACGGACCGGCCCGCAGCGTCCTCGTCGACGCGCTGCACGTCGCGCGCTCGGCGACGGCCCTCGAGGACCTGGCCGCGATTCCGCGCGAGTGGCTGCACTATGCCCAGATGTGCGACGGCTCCACCCCGGCCCCGCGCGATCACGCGGAGCTGATCCGGCACGCCCGCGAGGAACGCCTGGTGCCGGGTTCGGGGGGCATCGACCTGCCGGCGATCTGGTCCACCCTGCCGGAGGGGCTGCCGGTGAGCATCGAGCTGCCGAACGAGCCGCTGCGCCGCGCGGTCGGCACGGACGCCTGGCTCGAGCAGCTGGTCACGGCGACCAAGGCCGTGCTGGGCCGGGTCCCGGTGGCCACGGACGTCGAGTAGCTGCGTCGCACAGCTGAATTCGCTCGGAACATCGGAATCCGCCCACGCCGTGACGTGGGCGGATTCCGGTTCACTGCACGGATCCGGTGTGCGTGGCGTCAGAGGCCGAGATCCTTGGCGATGATCGTCTTCATGACCTCGCTGGTGCCGCCGTAGATGCGGCTGACGCGGGTGTCGGCGTAGAGCCGCGCGATCGGGTACTCGGTGATGTAGCCGTAGCCGCCGTGCAGCTGCAGGCACTTGTCGATGACCCGGCCGGCGGCCTCAGTGCAGAACAGCTTGGCCTTCGCCGCGTCCGCGACGGTCAGTTCGCCGGCGTCGTGCAGGTCGAGGGCACGGTCGACCATGAGCCGGATCGCCTCGACCTCGGTGGCGCACTCGGCGAGGACGAACTTGGTGTTCTGGAACGACGCGACCGGTTTGCCGAACACCTTGCGGTCCTTGACGTACGCGATCGCGTGCGACAGCGCCGCGGCCGAGGATGCCGACGCGCCGAACGCGATGGTCAGCCGCTCCTGCGCGAGATTGTGCGTCAGGTAGGAGAATCCGGCACCCTCCTCGCCGAGCCGGTCCGTCACGGGCACCTTCACGTCGGTGAACGACAGCTCGGCGGTGTCGGACGCCTTGAGGCCGATCTTCTCGATCTTGCGGCCCACGGCAAAGCCCTCGGAGGTGGTGTCGACGACGAGAATGCTCAGCCCCGCGCGGCGGTCCTCCGGCGTGGCGGGCGCCGTGCGGCACACCACGAGGATGCGGTCGGCAAGCGCACCACCGGTGATGAAGGTCTTCGCGCCGTTGACGACGTAATGGCTGCCGTCGGCCGACAGCTTCGCCGTCGTCGAGATGTTCGCCAGGTCCGACCCGGTGCCGGGCTCGGTCATCGCGATCGCGAACATCAGGTCGCCCGAGGCGAATCCGGGCAGCCAGCGCTGCTTCTGCTCCTCGGAGGCGTACTCGAGCAGGTACGGCAGGATCAGGTTGGAGTGCACCGAGTAGCTGCCGAAGGACACGCCCGCGGCGGCCGTCTCCTCGGCGACGACGGCGTTGAACTTGATGGACTTCTCGCCGCCTCCGCCGAACTCCTCGGGTGCCTGGATGCCGAGCACGCCGAGCTCACCGAGACGGCGGTAGAAGTCGCGCGGGGGATGACCCTCGATCTCCCAGTCGTGGTGGACCGGCGCGACCTCCTTGGCGATGAAGTCGCGGACGAGCTTGCGGAAGGCCTCGTGGTCCTCGTTGAACACGGTTCGCTGCACGGAAAGGTTCTCCTTCGAATGGGGTCGATGCGGATCAGAGTGCGTAGCTGCGCAGTACGCCCTTGCTGATGATCGTCTTCTGGATCTCGCTGGTGCCCTCGCCGATGAGCAGGAACGGTGCCTCGCGCATGAGCCGCTCGATCTCGTACTCCTTGGAATAGCCGTAGCCGCCGTGGATACGGAAGCTGGCCTGGGTGACCTCCGAGCAGTACTCGCTGGTGAGGTACTTCGCCATGCCGGCGGCGACGTCGTTGCGCTCGCCGGAGTCCTTCAGCCGCGCGGCGTTGACCATCATCAGATGAGCGGCCTCGACCTTCGTCGCCATCTCCGCGAGGGAGAAGGAGATCGCCTGGTGCTGCGCGATGGGCTTGCCGAAGGTGGTGCGCTGCTGCGCATACCGGGCGGCGAGCTCGAACGCGCGGATGGCGACGCCGCAGGCGCGGGCGGAGACGTTGACGCGGCCGACCTCGACGCCGTCCATCATCTGGTAGAAGCCGCGCCCGGGAGTGCCACCGAGGACGTCGGCCGCCTTCGCGCGGTAGTTGTCGAAGATCAGCTCGGTGGTGTCGATCCCCTTGTAGCCCATCTTGTCGATCTTGCCGGGGATGGTGAGGCCGGGGACGACCTCGCCGAAGCCGGCGGGCTTCTCCACGAGGAACGTGGTGAGATTCTCGTGCGGCTTGGCGGCACCCTCCTCGGTGCGCACCAGGGCGGCCACGAGGGTCGAGCTGCCGCCGTTGGTCAGCCACATCTTCTGCCCGTTGATCACGTAGTCGCCGTCGGCGTCACGCTTGGCCTTCGTGCGGATCGCGGCGACGTCCGAGCCCAGCTCCGGCTCGGACATCGAGAAGGCGCCTCGGGTCTCGCCGGTCGCCATCTTCGGCAGGTAGTAGTTCTTCTGCTCGTCGGTGCCGTGCTGGCGCAGCATGTAGGCGACGATGAAGTGCGTGTTGATCACCCCGGACACGCTCATCCAGCCGCGGGCGAGTTCCTCGACGCACAGGGCGTAGGTGAGCAGCGACTCGCCGAGCCCGCCGTACTCCTCGGGGATCATCAGCCCGAACAGGCCCATCTCCCGCATCTGGTCGACGATGGCCTGCGGGTAGGTGTCCGAGTGTTCGAGTTCCTGCGCGTTCGGGATGATCTCCCGGTCGACGAACTGCCGGACGGTGGCGAGGATCTCGGTCTGGAACTCGGTGAGGCCGAGGGTCTGGGCGAGGCGGGTCATACGGCGAAGTCCTTCTCGAGGGCGGGGAGGGTTCCGGCGGGGACGCCGACGGTCCCGTCGGTGGCGAGACGATCGATCTCCTCGGGCGTCAGGCCGAGGTGTTCGCTGAGGACGGCGGCGGTGTCGTCGCCGTTGGCCGGCGCCGGCCGGGGCGCGGGGTGGAGGCCGTCGAACGACATCGGCAGGCTGGGGGCCAGGTGCCCGCCGACGCGGGGCTGCTCGACGTACTGGAACATCGGATTGGCGGTGACGCGAGGGTCTTTCGCGATCTCGGCGAAGGTGCGGTACCGCTCGTGCAGGATCGAGGTGCTCGCCAGTGCGGCCTCCACCTCGGCGGCGGTGTGCTCGCGGAACCACACGGCGAACAACGCGTCGAGTACCTCGCGGTGGCGGTAGCGGGCGCCCTCGTCGCGGAAGTCGGCGCCCAGGGCGGATTCGAGCGCGTCGACCGCGGCCGCCGTGCCGGTCAGTTCGGTCAGGTCGCGGAAGTGTCGCGGGGTCAGCGCGACGACCATGAAGGACGCGCCGTCGGAGGTGGTGAAGTCGCGACCGTAGGTGCCGTAGACGGCGTTGCCGATGCGGTCGCGGTCGGGCCCGCCGAGCTGGGCCTCGGCGAGGTAACCGAGGTTGCCGACGGTGGCGAGGGCGACGTCTTCGAGGGGGAGCACGATCTTCGCGCCCGCACCGGTGACCTCGCGGCGGTGCACCGCGGACGCGACCGACAGCGCGGCGTAGAGACCGCACGCGACGTCCCACGCCGGCAACAGGTGATTGACCGGGCCGCCGTGGCCGACGGGGCCGGTGGCGAGCGGGAAGCCCGCGGCGGCGTTGACGGTGTAGTCGACGGCGGAACCGCCGTCCGCACGGCCCAGGACCTGCACGTGGATCAGGTCGGGACGGATCGTGGCGAGCTCGTCGTAGTCGAGCCAGTCGCGTCCCGCGGCGTTGGTGACGAGTACCCCGGCGTCGGTGATCAGATCCCGGATCAGCTTGTGCGCGTTCGGATCCCGGAAATCCGCCGCGAGGGAACGCTTGCCCTTGTTCAGGCCCGCCCAGTAGATGGACTCGCCGCTCTCGGTGACGGGCCACCGGTGGTAGTCGGCAGCTCCGCCGATCGGGTCGACGCGGACGACCTCGGCGCCGAGCTGCGCGAGCGTCATGCCGCACAAAGGGGCGGCGATGAAGCTCGACACCTCGATGACCCGCACACCGGCCAACGGCGCGGTGGACGAGGGGAGCTCGTCGATGGAAACGGTGGGGTGCATGTCGCCTGTCCTCCCGGCCGGACGCCGGGCGCAGGAGGCGCCGGCGAATCTGTCCGGCCAAATATGCAGCACCGGCGGGCCGCAGGGCCAACACCGTTCGGCTATAGGTCGGTTAGCGCCGATCAATGGCCCTCGCGGTGGGGGGGCCGGAAGTCCATAGGTTTCGACGATCGATCGATTCGTCGACGGGACATTGCCTCAGTGACCTACACCACGTTGAATGGATCCCGAGCGCCTGATCGGTGCATCTCCTTCGATCGACGACGCACCGTCCGATCGATATATCCCTTCGAGCCATTAAGGGGACACTCCGGTGACCACTGGCGAAATCTCGCACGACACAGCGCACGGCGCCCCGCCCAAGGGGGCGTCATCACTGGTCAGCGGCAAGCAGGCGTGGGGCATGACCGGCCTCGTGATCTTCCTGTACGTCGTCAACTACGCCGACAAGGCGGTGCTGGGCATCATCGCGCAGCCGCTGGCTCGCGAGCTGGGACTGTCCTCTTCCCAGATCGGCCTCGTCGGATCCCTGTTCTTCGTGACCTTCACGCTCGGCGGCTTCCTGGCCGGTCCGCTCAACAAGTACCTCACCCTGCGGTGGGCGCTGCTGGCGCTGGCCGCGATGTGGTCGGTGGTCATGCTGCCGCTGGTCGTCTCGGCGAGCCTGGTGATGCTGATCGTCACCCGCATGCTGCTCGGCCTGGCCGAAGGCCCCAGCTCGGCGCTCATGCACACCGCCGCGTACTCCTGGCATCCCCCGGCCAAGCGCGGCCTGCCCGGCGCCTTCCTCGCGGGCTCGGCTTCGGTCGCCAAGATCGCTCTCGCCCCGATCCTCGCCTACATCACGGTCGAGTGGGGCTGGCGCGCCGCCCTGGTCTCCCTGTCGATCCTCGGCGCCGTGTGGATGGTCTCGTGGCTGACCGGCTGGAAGGAAGGCCCGTTCACCGCGACGGCCGTGAAGAAGGGCACCGGCACCGCATCCACCGAACCGTCGGTGCCGTGGAAGAGGATCTTCCTCACCCGCACGTTCATCAGCTGCGCTGTCCTGATCATGGTCGTCTACGCGCTCACCACCGTCGTGCTGACCTGGCTGCCCTCCTACTTCGAGGTGGGCCTCGGCTACAGCGCCCTGCAGGCCGGTTCGATGTTCGCCCTGCCGTCGATCGTCGGTCTGATCCTCATGGTCACGTCCGGTTCCGTCACCGACCGGCTGGCGCAGCGGGGCTACCGCTCCCGGGTCGTGCGGATCATCGTTCCCGGCATCGGCGTCCTCGTCTGCGGTTCGGTCCTGGTCTTCCTGCCCAGCATCGGCACCCCCGGCCTCGCCGTCGCGGCCGTGTCCATCGGCTACGGCTTCGGCGCGATCGTCTTCCCCCTGATCAACGCCGCCATCTCGGAGCTGTGCCCGCCGCAGCAGACCGCCGGCACGATGGGCGTGTTCCTGGCGCTGATGGCCGTCGGCGGCCTGGTCGCCCCCTACGGCACCGGCGTGCTCGTCGACAACGCGGCCACCCCGGCCGAGGGCTACGCGACCGCCTTCCAGGTCATCGGTGCACTCGGCATCGTCGCGGCGATCCTCGTCCTGGTCTTCGCGAACCCGGAGCGCGACCGCGCCGTCATCCGGGGCGAGTCGGACGTCCCCGCGAAGGCATAGCTTCCGCCTAACGGAGCCATCCACCGAATGTCCTTTCCCCACCGGCCGGGTGCGTGATCGACTCGATATCGAGGACCACCACCCGGCCGGTCGTCGTCTTCGCTCTTCTACTGCAGTTAGGAATCCCCATGCGCGATGCCGTGATCGTCGATGCCGTCCGTACTCCGATCGGGCGCCGTGGCGGTGCCCTGTCCGAGATCCATCCCGCCAACCTGTCGGCGCACGTGCTCGGGGCCCTCGCCGACCGCACCGGCCTCGATCCCGCGTCGGTCGAGGATGTCGTGTGGGGCTGCGTGAGCCAGGTCGGCGAGCAGGCCGGAATCGTCTCACGCAGTGCCGTGTTCGCCGCCGGCTGGCCCGAGACGGTTCCGGCCACCACCGTGAACCGCGCATGCGGCTCGAGCCAGCAGGCCGTCTCGTTCGCCGCGGCTACCGTGATCTCCGGCCAGAGCGACGTGGTCGTCGCCGGCGGCGTGGAGTCGATGAGCCGCGTCCCGATGGGCAGCGCGAGCAAGAACGGCGAGCACTTCCCGGCCGAGGTTCTCGAGCGGTTCGGTGTCGAGGGCTTCAGCCAGGGCACCGGCGCGGAGATGATGGCCGAGAAGTGGGGCCTGTCCCGCACCGCGCTCGACGAGTACTCGCTGCGCTCACACGAGCTGTCCGCGGCCGCGACCGACGCCGGCGCCTTCGCCGGGCAGCTCGCCCCGATCGCCGGCCTGAGCGCCGACGAGGGCATCCGCCGCGGAGGCAGCCTCGAGTCCCTGGCCAAGCTGAAGACCGTGTTCAAGGAGGACGGCGTGATCCACGCCGGCAACTCCTCGCAGATCTCCGACGGCACCGGTGCCCTGCTGATCACCACGAGCGAGTACGCCGCGGTGCAGGGATGGACCCCGATGGCCCGCATCCACACCGTCGTCGTCGCCGCCGACGATCCGGTCATCATGCTCACCGGTCCCATCGCGGCCACCGAGAAGGCGCTGAAGCGGTCGGGCCTGTCCATCGACGAGATCGGCGCCTTCGAGATCAACGAGGCGTTCGCCCCGGTGCCGCTCGCGTGGCAGATCGAGACCGGCGCCGCGATGGACCGGCTCAACCCGCTCGGTGGCGCCATCGGCGTCGGCCACCCGCTCGGCGGCTCCGGCGCGATCCTCATGACCCGCCTCGTGCACCACATGCGCGACAACGGCATCCGTTACGGCCTGCAGTCGATGTGCGAGGCCGGCGGCATGGCGAACGCCACCATCCTCGAACTGCTCTGACATCCCGCTTCGCATTTCACGAAAAGGAACGAAAAATATGGAACTGAAGGGTCTTTCCGTCGCGATCACCGGCGGCGCCTCCGGTCTCGGCCTGGCCACCGCCCGCCGCGTCCTCGACGCCGGCGGCACCGTCACCCTCATCGACCTGCCCGGCTCGCCGGGTGCCGACGTCGCGAGCTCCCTGGGTGAGGGCGCGGCCTTCGCCGCCGCCGACGTCACCGACGCCGAGCAGTTCGCCGCCGCCCTGGACGTCGCGCACGAGCGCGGCGGCCTGCGCGGACTCGTGCACTGCGCCGGCGCCGGCCGGAAGATGCGCGTCCTCGACAAGGAGGGCAAGGCCGGTTCGCTCGAGGACTTCGAGTTCGTGATCCGGCTGAACCTGATCGGCTCGTTCAACGCGCTGCGTCTCGGTGCCGAGCGCATGGCCGCGCTCGAGCCGGTCGACGGCGAGCGTGGCGCCATCGTCATGACCGCGTCGGTCGCCGCCTTCGAGGGACAGATCGGCCAGATCAACTACTCGGCGTCCAAGGCCGGCATCGTCGGCATGACCGTCGTCGCCGCCCGCGACCTGGCCAGCAAGAACATCCGCGTCAACACCATCGCCCCGGGCATCATGGACACCCCGCTGCTCGCGCGCCTGCGCGACGACGTGCGTGCCTCGCTCGAGAAGACCGTGCCGAACCCGGCGCGCCTGGGCCGCCCCGACGAGTTCGGCCGGCTGGCCACCAACATCCTCGAGAACGGCTACATCAACGGTGAGACCATCCGCCTCGACGGTGCCATCCGCATGGCCCCGCGCTGAGGTGGGACGGATGACCATGAACATGCCGGATCCGTCGACGATGTCGCTGTCCTACCCGGACGTGACGATGGGTGTGTGGGCGCCGAGCATGGCCGCCCTCTACGGCGACCGCCCGGCGATCGTCGACGGGGAACGGGTGTGCACGTACCGCGAGCTCGACGAGCGGTCCGCGCAGTTCGCCTCCGCCCTGCAGGGCGCCGGTGTCGCCCCGCGCGACGTGGTGCTGATGCACGTGGGCAACTGCATCGAGTTCATCGTGGCCTACTACGGTGCGCTGCGGGCCGGCGCCACCGTGACGCTGGTCAACCCGCTGCAACCGGAACCGGGCCTGCGCAAGCAGATCGAGGAGACGGGTGCCGTGGCGGCGGTGACCCAGCCGCAGCAGCTGGGTGTCCTGCTCGGCGCCGCGGCGGGCACCACGGCCGCGACGATCGTGGTGGTGTCCGACGAGCCGGTGGAGGTGGCCCCCACGTCCGCGGCGGTCGTGCGGTTCGACGAGTTCCTGGTCGGGCAGCCCACCGCGTTCACGCCGGCGGAGGTCGCCGGAACGGACGTCGCGCACCTGGCCTACACCGGCGGTACCACCGGCATCTCCAAGGGCGTGCGCGTGCTGCACCGCAACGTGGTCGCCAACGTGACCCAGATGTGCGGGTGGCGGGCCGCCCACCAGGTCGTCACCACCGGCGACGGGCTGGTCGCGTTGCGCCCGATCGAGGGTCTCGACGTGCACGGGGTGATCCCCGGCGAGGGCGCCACCGTCGTCGTGTCGCCGCTGTTCCATGCCCACGCGCTGATCAACACGTCGTTCCTGCTGCTGTGCGGCCTCACCCAGGTGCTCGCGGGCCGCTTCGACCCCGCCCGCATGCTCGAGCTCGTCGAGCGGCACCGCGCCAGCTACATCACCGGCAGCCCGGCGATGTGGCATGCGCTGGCCACCCACCCCGACGTCGCACGCCGTGACACCACGTCGGTGCGGGTCGTGTCGTCGGGGGCGGCGCCGATCGACCACGTCACGCTCGAGGCGCTCGGTGCGGCGTTCCCGAACGCCCGCGTGGCCGAGGGCTACGGCCTGACCGAGGGCACGTGTGTGGTCACCGCCATGCCGCTGATCATCGGGTCCACCTATCGTCTCGGCAGTGTGGGCCTGCCCCTCTTCGACACCGAGGTCGAGATCCGGGCACAGGACGATCCGAGCGTCGTCCTCGGCGAGGGCGAGCGCGGCGAACTGTGGGTCCGGGGGCCTCAGGTGACCGACGGCTACCTCGGCCATCCCGAGATCACGGCCCAGCAGTACGTGGACGGCTGGCTCGACACCGGCGACATCGCCTACCGCGACGCCGACGGCTATCTCTACATCTGCGACCGCGCCAAGGACATGCTGATCTACAAGGGCTACAACGTGTATCCGCGTGAGCTCGAGGAGATCCTGGTGTCCCATCCGGCGGTGTCGACGGCGGCGGTGGTCGGCCGCGAGGCCGGAAACGTCGGGCAGGAACCGGTCGCCTTCGTGGTGCCGGTGCCGGGCGCGCAGCCCGACCCTGCCGAGCTGATGGCGTTCGTCGCCGAGCAGGTCCTGCCCTACAAGAAGATTCGCGAGGTCGTCCTCGTGGACGCACTGCCCACCTCCGCGGCGGGCAAGGTGCTCAAGACGGATCTGCGGGCCCGGATCGAGCAGGCCGCGGCCTCACGCTGAATCGGCAGCCGGGTACCGCGACGGTGCCCGGCTGCTGCCGCGTCCCCGAGTGAGCCGCGTCCCCGAGCGAATGGACCATACTGTCGGTCTGACGAGGTGAGCGATACATTCGCTCGGACGAAGGACGAGCAGGGGCGGTGCCTTCGACAGGCACCGCCCCTCGTCGCGTTCCGGGGTCAGCCGCGCTGGGCCTGCTTGACCAGTCCGCCGCCGATGATCAGGCGCTGGATCTCGCTGGTGCCCTCGTACAGGCGCAGCAGCCGCACGTCCCGGTAGATCCGCTCGACCGGCACCTCCCGCATGTAGCCGGTGCCGCCGTGGATCTGCACCGCCAGGTCGGCGACCTTGCCGACCATCTCGGTGCAGAACAGCTTGGCCACCGACGGCGCGATCCGCCGGTCGGTGCCTGCCACCCACGCCCGCGCCGCGTCGCGCACCAGCGCCCGCCCGGCCATCACCCCGGTCTGCTGATCGGCGAGCATCGCCTGCACCAGCTGGAAGTCGCCGATCGCGGTGCCGCCCTGCGTCGCGGTCGCCGCGTACGCCACCGACTCGTCCAGGGCGCGCTGCGCCTGCCCCACCGACAGCGCCGCGATGTGCACCCGGCCGCGGGCCAGGGAGATCATCGCGGCCTTGTAGCCGACGTCCTCGCTGCCGCCGACCAGCGCCGCCGCCGGCACCCGCACCTGATCGAAGTGCACGTCCGCGGTCCAGGCACCCTCCTGGCCCATCTTGGCGTCCTTGGCGCCGACCTGCACCCCGTCGGTGTCGGCCGGGACCAGGAACACCGCGATGCCGGTGCCGTTCGCGTCGGCGGGGCGGGTGCGGGCGAAGACGACGAACAGGTCCGCGAGCGGGGCGTTGGTGATGAACCGCTTCTCGCCGGTGATAATCCAGTCGTCGCCGTCGCGCACGGCCTTGGTGCGCAGCCCGGCCGGGTTCGAGCCGGCGCCGGGCTCGGTGAGCGCGAACGAGGCGACGACCTCGCCGGAGGCGATCTTCTCGAGCCACCGCGCCTTCTGCTCGTCGGTGCCGAACCCGACGAGGACCTGGCCGGCGATGCCGTTGTTGGTGCCGAACATCGACCGCAGCGACAGCGTGGTGTAGCCCAGTTCCATCGCCAGTTCGGCGTCCTGCCGCAGGTTCAGGCCCAGCCCGCCCCACTCCTGCGGGATGGCGTACCCGAACAGGCCCATCTCCTTGGCGGCGGTGCGGATGTCGTCCGGAATCGCGTTGGTGTCGGCGATCTCCTGCTCACGCGGCACCACCACGTCACGCACGAACGCGCGGGTCTGGGCGAGGATTTCCTGGAAGTCGTCGTCGTCGACCTGGGCAGCCGGCGTCGCAGTCGGGGTTGTCATGAATCAACCATCGGTTTCCGGGGCGGCGGGTGTCCAATACGAATCACCCCATCGCCACATAGGCACTGTCGATGAATCGGGCGGGGTCGAATCACCGGTCCTCTCGGTATATTCGGAGCATCAGCCGACGGGCGTCGCCCGCGTCCTCGATTCATCGGTGCCTTCCCGCCGTCCCCGGACCGGGCAGGCTCGTGCGAAAGGAACCTCATGTCACTGCTGGAGAACCGAACCGCCGTCATCACCGGGGGCGCTCAGGGCATCGGTTTCGCGATCGCACAGGAGTTCGTCGACGCCGGGGCTCGGGTCGTCCTCGGCGACCTCGACCTCGACGCCGCGACGGCCGCTGCCGAGAAGCTCGGTGGCCGCGAGGTGGCACGGGCGGTGCGGTGCAACGTGGTGAACGCGGACGAGTGGGACGCGCTCCTCGCGGAGGCCGTCGACGGGTTCGGCTCGCTCGACGTCGTCGTCAACAACGCCGGCATCACCCGTGACGCGACGATGCGCACCATGACCGAGGAGGACTTCGACCTGGTGATCGCCGTCCACCTCAAGGGCACCTGGCACGGCACCCGCAAGGCGTCGGCGATCATGCGCGAGTCGAAGCGCGGCGCCATCGTCAACATCTCCTCGCTCTCCGGCAAGGTCGGCATGATCGGCCAGACCAACTACTCGGCCGCGAAAGCGGGCATCGTCGGCCTCACCAAGGCGGCCGCGAAGGAGATGGCGCACCACGGCGTGCGGGTCAACGCGATCCAGCCGGGCCTGATCCGTTCCGCGATGACCGAGGCGATGCCGCAGAAGGCGTGGGATCAGAAGATGAGCGAGATCCCCATGGGCCGGCCCGGCGAGGTGTCCGAGATCGCGTCCGTGGCCCTCTTCCTCGCGTCCGACATGTCCTCGTACATGACCGGTACGGTACTCGAGGTCACCGGCGGCCGATTCATGTGAGTCATTGTCCCACAGCCCCTTCCACAATCACTCTCCCCTCACGAAGGTCGTCATGCGCGAAGTAGTCATCTGCGAGCCCGTCCGCACCCCCATCGGCCGCTACGGCGGAATGTTCAAGTCCCTCACCGCCGTCGACCTCGGTGTCGCCGCACTGAAGGGCTTGATCGAGCGCACCGGGATCGCCCCCGACGCGATCGAGGACGTCATTCTCGGCCACTGCAACGGCAACAGCGAGGCTCCGGCCATCGGCCGTGTCATCGCGCTCGACGCCGGTCTGCCGATCACGGTGCCCGGCATGCACATCGACCGTCGCTGCGGTTCCGGTCTGCAGGCCGTCATCCAGGCCGCGTTCCAGGTGGGCAACGGTGACAACGAGGTCGTCGTCGCCGGCGGCGCCGAGTCGATGAGCAACGCCTCGTTCTACTCCGTCGACATGCGCTGGGGTGGCGCCCGCACCGGCGTGCAGATGCACGACAGCCTCGTCCGCGCCCGCGCCACCGCCGGTGGCCGCCACTACCCGGTGCCCGGCGGCATGATCGAGACCGCCGAGAACCTGCGCCGCGACTACGGCATCAGCCGGCTCGAACAGGACGAGCTCGCGGTCTCCTCCCACGCCCGCGCCGTCGCCGCGCAGAAGAACGGCATCCTCGCCGAGGAGATCGTCCCGGTCACCGTCACGACCCGCTCCGGCGATGACGTCATCGACACCGACGAGCATCCCCGTTCGGACGTCACCGTCGAGTCGCTGGCGAAGCTGAAGCCGATCATGGGCAAGCAGGATCCCGAGGCCACGGTCACCGCCGGTAACGCCAGCGGCCAGAACGACGCCGCGTCGATGTGCCTCGTCACCACTCCCGAGCGCGCCGCGGCGCTGGGCCTGACCCCGCTCGTGCGGGTCGTGTCCTGGGGCCTGGCCGGGGTGGCTCCGAAGATCATGGGCATCGGCCCGGTTCCGGCCACGGAGAAGGCCCTCGCCAAGGCCGGTATCACGCTCGCCGACGTCGACGTGATCGAACTCAACGAGGCCTTCGCGGCGCAGGCGCTCGCCGTGACCCGCGAATGGAAGTTCGGCGCAGCCGATTTCGAGCGGACCAACGTCCACGGGTCCGGTATCTCGCTGGGCCACCCGGTTGGCGCGACCGGCGGCCGCATGCTGGCGACGCTCGCCCGGGAACTGCACCGCCGCGACGGCCGCTACGGTCTCGAGACGATGTGCATCGGCGGCGGCCAGGGCCTGGCCGCGGTGTTCGAGAGGGTGTAGGCCGCTTCGCGGCCGGTGTGTCCTTCGGGCTGTGGGAGCAACCCAAAGGACACACCGGCGCGTCAGCGCCGTAGGACGAACGGGCGCGTCAGCGCCGACGGACCAGGTCGACGAACGCCTGACCGACCGCAGACAGGGTCGCCGGATCGAACGCGAGCCCGTACGTGCCCGCCAGCCGCGGCTCGCATGCGCGCACCACGAGCCGGTCCTCTGCGGCCTCCGCCGGCACCCGATCCACGATCGACCCGCCGAGTCCGGCTGCCACCATCGGCAGCCGGACTTCGCGCTGGCCGACGAGGACGGAAATCTCCGGACGGGCACCGGCCGCGCGCAGCGCCGACTCCACCGCATCGACCATCGACGCACCGGTCGGCGCGAACACCATGGGGATGTCCGGCAGCTCGGACAGGTGGATCGGGCCCTCCGGCAGCTCGGACCCCGGCGGATACGCCAGCCACCACTCCTGCTCGCCCAGCTCGATTACCTCGAGTCCGTCGCCGCCCTCGAGAGGCAGGTGCGCGACGACGAACTCGCAGTGGCCGTCGCGGATCAGCGACGCGACCAGCTCCTCGTCCCGCAGTGCCGAGAACCGCACGGCGACCTTGGGGTATTCGCGGCGGAACCGGGCGATCAGCTCCACCAGCGGGCCGACGGACAGCGCCGGGAAGGCCATGATGTCGAGCCGGCCCGCCACCGCGCCGTCCGACGTCGTGAGCAGCTCCTCGACCGCGGTCACGTCACGCAGGATCTGCCGGCTCGGGCCGATGAGGCTGCGGCCCGCCGCGGTGAGAACCATGCCGCGACCGATGCGGTGGAACAGCTCGACGCCGAGCTCGCGTTCGAGGCTGCGCAGGGCCTGCGACACCGTCGGCTGCGCGACGCCGAGCGCGGCCGCGGCCCCGTTGATGCCGTTGTTCTCGACGACCGCGAGGAAGTACTCCACCTGCCGGAAATCCACAGTCCTACCCTCCCTGTCGCAGTGTCGAGGCGACGTCGAGGAACGCCGCCGCGGCCGGCGACGGCTCGCCCGCCCGCAGCACGAGTCCGACGGGCCGGGTCAGTGGCGGCTCCAGGGGCCGCACCGTCACCGTGGGCATCTGCTGTTCGGCCACCGGCCTGGGCACCACCGTTGCGCCGGTGCCCAGGCACACCAGTTCCCACGTCGCCGCCGGGTGGGCGCAGTCGACGACGACATTGGCGGCATTCTCGGCGAGCAGCTCGCCCGCCTTCGCGGCGTTGGTCCGGTCGCCGAGATCGACGACGAGGGGTACGTCCCGCACACGGGTGCGCGGGATCGGGTCCGGCAGGTCGGCCGCGAGGTCGTGGTGGAGGGCGAGCACGAGCTCCTGCTCGAACAGCGGCACGGTGATCATGCCCGCGTGCTCGACCGACAGGTCGGTCACGCCGATCTCCGCCTCGCCGCGGCGCAACGCGGTGTGCACCCCGGCGGGACCGTCCGTGTCGACGATCCGCACCAGGATGTGCGGGTAGCGGTCCCGGAAGCGGCGGGCGAGCTCGATCATCGGGTCGAACGAGAACGACGAGTACGTCACCACGTCGACGCGGCCCGAGGCGAGTTCGCGTACCGCAGCGACCTTCGCCTTCGCCCGCTCGACGTCGGCGAGGATGCGGCGCGCCGCTACGTCGAGCCGGCGACCGTCCTCGGTGAGCGTGAGCCGGCGCCCGGTCCGGTCGAACAGGGTTGTGCCGAGCCGACGTTCGAGTGTGCGGATGGCCTGCGACAGCGACGGCTGCGAAATGTAGAGGGACTGGGCGGCCTTCGTGATTCCACCCCGGTCGACGACCGCGACGAAATAGGTGATGAGGTGAAGGTCCACCCGATCATCGTACGGGGGTGCCGACGGCCGGCGTCCAGCGGTCCGGATCGGTGCCGCACCCGGTGACCACTTCCCGGTCTGCGAGAACCAGCAGGTGGGCGTCGGTCTCGCGCACCGCGAGCCGGCGCAGCCGCGGCGGCATCGTCTCGAACGGACGGGACCACGAGATCCGCGTGGAGACCTCCCACGCCGTGGAACCGGGATGCCGGGACACGACGTCGGCGATCTCGGCCAGCCGTTCCTCGTGGTGGCCGAGCAGCGCCTGCGCGCGGGAAGCGACACCGCGGAAACGGTATTCGTGCGCGGGGAAGACCTCACCGTCGGGCAGGCTCGTGGTGGCGTGCAGCGACAGCAGGTAGCGGTGCAACGGATTCGGCAGCTCACCCGGGATGGTGGAGATGTTGGGACTGATGCGGGGGAGCATGTGGTCGCCGCTGAACACAAGTTCGTGGGTTTCGTCGACGAAGCACAGGTGTCCGGGGGTGTGGCCGGGCGTCCACACGGCGTGCAGGTCCCAACCCGGCAGATCCAGGGGTGTGCCGTCGTCGAGCACGACGTCGAGCGATTCGCGCGGCCCGAAACGGACCAGTTCCATGACCTCGCCCGATCGGACGTCCTCGGGCGCTCCGAGCCGGGCCAGTTGCCGGGCCCACGACGCGGCGTACCCTTCCCGGTCCGTCGCGGTGTGGTGGCCGAGCAGCGACGCGTCGGCGGCATGCATCGCCAGGGCGGCACCGCTGACCTCGCGCAGCCGCGGCGCCAGACCGAAGTGGTCCGGGTGCAGGTGGGTGATCGCCGCGAACCGGACCTCGGTGATGTCGTGCCCGGTCTGCCGGATCCCGTCGACCAGGGCCTGCCACGACTGTTCCGAGTCCCAGCCGACGTCGATCAGGGCCAGGCCGTCCGGCAGGGCCAGGGCGTAGACCAGCACGTAGCGCAGCGGGTTCTTCGGCATGGGCACGGGAATCGACCACAGCCCGGGCCGGACCTGCTCGACCGGTGGCAGTTCGCCGCGCCGCCACGCCTCCTGCTGCACGACCCCGACGACCTCGACCGCGGTCATGACACCTCCTCCGCGAGGGTGTCGCGCAGCGTGCGTTTGAGGATCTTGCCGCTGGCGTTGCGCGGCAGCTCGCTGACGAAGTGGATGCGCTGCGGCTTCTTGTAGGAGGCGAGCCGGCCGGTGGTGAACGCGACCAGTTCGCTCTCGTCCGGCACGGCGGCACCGTCGGTCACGCGCACGACGGCGGTGACGGCCTCGCCCCACTTGCGGTCGGGGACCCCGACCACGGCGACCTCGGCGACGGCGGGATGCTCGGCGAGCACCGACTCCACCTCGATCGGGTAGACGTTCTCCCCGCCGGTGATGATCATGTCCTTCACCCGGTCGGTGACGAACAGGTAGCCGTCCTCGTCGAGGTGGCCGGCGTCGCCGGTGCGCAGGAACCCGTCGTGGGTGAACAGCGCCGCGGTCTCCTCCGGGCGCCGCCAGTAGCCGGACGTGTTGTGGCGGGAGCGGCACACGATCTCGCCGGACCCGCCCACCGGCAGGTCCTCCCCGGTCGCCACGTCGCGGATGGCGATCTCCACACCGGGCATGGGACGGCCCGCCGAGCGCAGCAGGTAGGAGCGGGGACCGGTCGGGTCGTGGTCCTCGACGCGCAGCGCGGTGACGGAGCCGCTCGTCTCCGTCATCCCGTAGCGCTGGACGAATCCGCAGCCGAGGGTGTGCACGGCGCGGCGCAGCATCGACGGGGTGACGGGGGAGGCGCCGTAGAAGATCAACTGCAGGCTCGACAGGTCGAACGTGTCCAGGCCGGGCAGGTCGAGCAGCATCTGGACGGTCGCGGGCACCAGGAACGCATGGGTGATGCGATGGCGTTCGACGAGCGCCGCGACGGTGCGCGGCTGGAACTCGCCGAGCAGGACGGCGTGCACACCGGCGGACAGGCAGGTGCTCAGCCATCCGGCCCCGGCGATGTGGAACAGCGGCATCGCGTTCAGCGCCACCGAGTCGGGCTGCCAGTGGTAGATGCGCTGTCCCTCCTCGTCGTTGTGGAGGTTGCGGTGGGTGATGAGCACCCCCTTCGGCATGCCGGTGGTGCCGGAGGTGTACAGCTGCAACAGCGTCGTGTCGGGGTCGTCGCCGCAGCCGGGATCGGTGTCGGCGCCGGTGGCGGTGAGCCGTTCCCACGTCCACGCCCCGGGCAGCAGGTCGTCGCCGGGCTCGGTGTCGACGAGGACGACGGGCAGGCCGGGCAGTGCGGCGCGGATCGCCTCGGCTGCCGCTGCGAACCCGGATTCGACGACGAGCACGTCGAGTTCCGCGTCCTCGGCGATGCGGGCGGCCTCCGCGGGGGTGAGCCGCCAGTTCAGGGGGACGAACACCAGCCCCGCTTTTCCGCAGGCGACGAACGTCTCGCCGGCCTCGAGCCGCATGCGCAGCAGCGCCCCGATCCGACCGCCGCGACGGGCCAGCCCGCTCAGGGCGGTCGCGAGCCGGTTGGTGCGCCGGTCGAGTTCGGCGAAGGTGACGGTGGTGTCGCCGCAGGTCAGTGCGAGTGCGTCCGGCCGTTCCGCCGCGTGCTGCCGGACCCGCTGCGGAAGGTGCAGACCGCTCACATCCCACTCCTCGTTCCGTTCGGCGAGCGCCTCGATGTCGGGCCCGCCGTGCCCGATCAGTCGATCACCGCCGCCTCGGCGGAACAAAGACCAAGATCCACAGCGACCGATAGGGAGTGCCTATGTCGGGGCCCGGCAGCGGGCGACTGTCCTTGCGCGCCGAAGTGCTTCCTGCGCGGGTACGGCGGACGCGCGCGAGGAGCACGGCGAATGTGGGCGTCCCTCGTGCCTACGCGGGCGACGCGTCGACGGGGCGTCGGCTCGGAATCGGGTGTCGCCCGTGTTCCTCCACCCGCGTGCCGGCCCGTACATCGGGACCTCCTAACGGCGTTCCCGGAGGTACTCCGAAATCAGTACCCTCACTCCGATGTCGTGAACCCTCGCGTGCAGAACTCCCACGTCTCCTCTGCCGTGATGGGGGAAGTCGCGTTGTCGCTCCCGCCAGTCGACTGCGCGATGCACATGACCGTCTGCATCGTCATAGTGGCGATACGGCGCGGGTCGAGTCCGGATCGTAGCTTGCCGGCTGCCGCCACGTTCTCCACGAGTTCGGTGAAGAGGTCGAGCAGGGCGGCGTGGGCCACCTTGACCTCGGCTGGGTGGGACACCAGCAGTTGTGGCGCGAAGTCCGTGAACAGCGGCCGCTCGGCGTGGGAATCGGGTCGCGATTGCTCGAAGAGCAGTTCGACGGACACACGTAGCTGATCGAGCGGCTCCGCCTGGACTGACGCGGCGGCGCGGATCCGATCGGCCGAACGGGTCAGGGCGTCCTCGTAAATGGCCAGCAGGAGTTCGTGCTTGCCGCTGAACTGGAGGTAGAAGCTGCGGAGTGACTGCTTCGAGCGTTCTACCACCTCCTGCACCGTGAAATCGGTGCTGCCCTTTTCGATCATGATCGCCTGCGCGGCGTCGAGGAATCGCTGGACGCGCTGCTCGGCGCGGAGTTTGGCGGTGCGGATGGAGCGCTCGACTGCCCGTTGCTTCCATGCGGGCTCTTCGGTGCCGGTCACGGCCTGATCCACTCCCCTGTCGTGACGAGAACGTGTGTGCACTGTACCGGAGGGCAGGGGCATCACCTCGCCTGCTTCCGGCTCGTTTCCGGAATTGAGACTGTCATTTCGGCTGGGTGGGAGTCTTGTCGTCGCGGGCGGGCTCGCACTCCGCCTTCCGGCGGCATGCTGTGGCGAACGCTCGCCGGCCGACCATGTGGAGTCGCCCGCCGCCGAGCGTTCCACTCTGCGGATTCCCTTGTGGCGCTGTGGTTCCGGATCGGCCGGCGTCGTCCGCGACGGTTCAGCGCCCGAGCGCAGCGACGACGTGGCGGAGCCCGTCGAGGTCGGGCGCAGTGTCCGGCGTGAGCTGCCAGTCGGTGCCGGTCCACGGATCGGCCATGTGGGTGCCCGGCGCCACCGGTAGGTGCTGAGCTTCCTGCGAGAGCAGGTCCAGCAACGGCTCGTCCGTCACACCGTCGTCCTCGCCGACGATGATCACCGAAACCGGCTTTGTTGCAACCGCTTCCACGATCCGGACGATGTGCATCAGATCGTCACGAGTGTAGCCGTGCGGGATACCCGAGAGCACCACGATCCGTGGCGCCGGTGGCTCGGCGCCCGGATCCGCGGTCGCGGCCAGCGCGGCGAGATCGACCGCGTGCGCCACGTCGCGCAACCGGGGCCCGATGCCGGGAACGTCGCGGACGACCGGGCCCGTCACTGCGAAGGACACCACATCGGCGAGGGCGGACAACGCACCGGCCGTGTCGACGACATCGAGGCGCGCGCCGGGGTACGCCGCAAGGAGCCGGACCACGAGGGCCGACACCACTGGGGCGGCGACGGCAGGGTCCCCGTCGACCCACAGCGGGCGTCGCAGTGGCAACGCGAGGCACAGCGGAAGGATCGGCGAGTCACGGTCCGGGGACGCGAGTTCGCCGATCCGCAGCCCGTTTCCGCCGAGACCCGGCCGCTGCCACGCCGGTGCGTCCCACGAGGCCATCGCCGCGGGCAGGGCCGCGCCGACGGCGCGCAGTTCCTCGGTCAACAACGCGGTGTCGGCGGCGTGCCGGGCGCGAGCCGCGGCGATCAGTTCGTCGCATCGCCGATTCGCCTCGGCCCGGGCCCGGTCGGCGGCCGGTCCGGTGCGGCGGGCCGGGTCGGAGACGGCCGCGGACAGTTCCTCGTCGAGCCGGTGCAATGCGTAGTCGTGCGCGGAGACGAACGCGGCGGCGGAACGGGAGGCGTCCTCGAAGATCTGCCAGGTCCGCTCCCACGCCTGCTCCGGCTCGACCGGCACCGTCGCCGGGGTATCCGGCGTGGGCGGGGCCGGCTCGTCGTCGACGTCCACGCCGTGCGCGTGGAACAGTTCGGCGAGTCCACCGGCATACCCCTGGCCCACCGCCCGCAACTTCCATCCGCCGTCGCGGCGGTACACCTCCCAGCAGATCACCGCCGACTCGCCATCGGCAACGGGCGCGTCGAACGTGGCCGGCCCGGATCCCGGCGGCCCGGTCAGGTCGGTGGTCAGCGCGCCCACGGGCCCTCGGTCCGAGGAGACTGCCAGCAGCACCGCGGCGGCCTCCGGGCACACCCGGTCGAGATCCACGACGACGGCGTCGCCGGCCAGATCCACGCCCGTCGCCCCGGGCTGGTTGTAGAACACGGCGTCCGCGGCGGTGCGTACCTGCAGGTTCGCGTCCACCACCAGCGCGCACACGTCCAGCGGCCCCGCCGCGCGGGCCGTGAAGCGGACCCGGCGCGCCGTCAGCGGGGCGTTCTGCCCCGCCGTGAATCTCCCCGTCACGGCGTCAGGACACCAGGAACCG
This sequence comes from Rhodococcus sp. 14C212, assembly GCF_011058195.1. NCBI lineage: Bacteria > Bacillati > Actinomycetota > Actinomycetes > Mycobacteriales > Nocardiaceae > Rhodococcus > Rhodococcus sp. 14C212. Next base: position 69,844 of record NZ_JAALEH010000003.1, read on the forward strand.
GCCGAGCTGCGGCGCGGCCTCACCGGGGTGCTTGGCCTGGATGCCCTCGCCGATGGCCTGGAGCTTCCAGTCCTGCCCCTGCCGGTACACCTTGGCCATCACCATGCCGGTGAACGGCATGCCGCCCTGCAGGGTGTAGCGGGCCAGCTCTGCGTTGTTGGTGCCGTCCACCAGCCGGCAGAACGCGTTCGCGACCTGCTCGAAGGTGTGCCCCTTGTACGAGGTGACGATGAACATGACCGTCGTGATGTGGGCCGGGACCCGGGTGAGGTCGACGAGCACGACCTCGTCGTCGCCGGCGCCCTCGCCGGTGAGGTTGTCCCCCTGGTGCTGGACCGAGCCGTCCTTGGACCGCAGCTGGCCGTAGTACGCGACGTCGACGAGGTTCTGGTCGGCGAACAGCACGGCCGACGCGTCGAGGTCGATGTCGGCGGCACGGTTGCCGAACAGACCGCGCTTCGCGACCGGATCCCAGCCCAGCCCCATGCGCAGGTAGGTCAGGGCCACACCGCCCTCCTTGCGGAGGGTGACCTTCTGGCCCTTGACGAGGCTGACCGGCCGGCTCTTGGTGAGGCTGACCTCGGGTTGGGCGTCCTGCGCCGGCTGCGGCGCGGAGGCCTGCACGTACGGCTGCGGCGGGGCCGGCTGCTGGTAGGGCTGCGGAGCAGAAGCCGGCGGCGTGGCGTAGGCCGGCGGTACGGGCGGCGCGGCCGGGGCCGAGGGCGGCACGGCCCGAGCCGGTTGCGGTGCGGGCTGAACCGGTTGCGGCGCGGCCGCGGGCGCGTCGTCGACGCTCACCCCGTGATCGCTCACGAGCGCGGCGAACCCGCCCGCGTATCCCTGGCCGACGGCCCGCACCTTCCACGCGCCCTGCCGTCGGTACAGCTCGAGGGCGATCACGATCGACTCGCTGCTCAGTCCGTCGATCCGGTACTCGTAGAGGACGTTGCCCGCGGTGTCGGAGACCCGCGCGGACGGCGGGGCGAAACGACCGAAGCTGCTCGACGCGTCGTCGAGGGTGATGACCGCGCGCACCTGGTCGATGTCTGCCGGCACCTGGTTCAGCGACACGGCCAGCGAGGCGGCCTGTCCGGGGGCGCCCGGCACGAGCCGCACCCCCGGCCCGGTGGGCTGGTTGAAGAAGACGAAGTCGGCGTCGGAGCGCACCTTGCCGTCGGGCTTGACCAACAGGGCAGACAGGTCGGCCGGGGTGGTCAGCTCGAGCGAGACGACGACGTCGGTGGCGGTGAGGGGGCCGTTCTGACCCTTGGCGAGAGATACGGGCACGGGTGGGGTCCTCACTGTTACTGGATACTCTGTCTCGGGGAACGTGGAGCGTCACTGCCACTGTACGAAGCCGCACGGATCCGGGCGGATCGGGCGAACCAGGCCAGGATCTCCTCGCCGGCCCGGATCCCCGCCTGCCTGGTCACCGTCACCGTCGGGTGCCGCCAGTCCAGCGCCTCGAGTTCGCCGTGTCGCGGCCGGATCGCGGCGTCGGCGGCGGTCAGCATCTCGGCGTCGAGTGCGCCGTCCCCGGCGGCCAGTACGACGGCGTCCGGAGCGAGCGTGCCGTCGCCGACCAGACGCCGTCGGACCTCGGCGACCGCGCGGCTCTTGCACACCGCCGACGGCATCGTGTACAGCTTGCGGCCCTGCTGGGACGCGTTCCATCCGCGGCGCCGGCACCAGTGGTCCCATTCGTCGAGGAAGCCGACGGGCTGCGCGGCGACGTCGATCACGAGATAGCAGAACAGATCGTCGGCGACCCGGAACTTGTGCACCCAGTCGTCGGAGATGCGGCGGCGCAGTTCGGCGGTGACCTCGTCGAGTCCGGCGCCCTCGGTGCGCACGGCCGTGTCCACCGCCTGCCGCCACCCGGTGTCCGGTACCCCGTCGGCGAGGATCATGCCGCCGTTGCTGGCGATCGCGTAGCGCCACGGTGCGCCGGGCAGCGCGATGCGCCGGAACTGTTCCGGGGTGCGCGTGGTGGTCGGCACCACCACCGCGGCGGCGGCCAGGTCGCGCAGGCGCTGCGCGGATGTGACGGTCAGGTACGACAGGGGCGCACCGTCGTAGTGCTCGACACACACCAGATCGCCGTCGACGACGGGTGATTCGCCCATCGCGGCGCGCGAGTAGATCATCGTGCGGTCGAGGTCGGTGGCGACGAGGGTGGTGGTCACGGCAGATCCTTGATCAGTCCCATGCAGGAATACGCCAGGTCGGGAACCGTTTCGACCGGCACGTCGCGGGCTGCGGCGAGCATCCGGATGTGGGCGTGCTCCTCGGCGTCGGCCTCGCGGACCAGCACCCGCCACGGCACGCGCCGCAACAGCACCCGGGTGGTCTCGCCGACACCGGGTTTGACGTAGTTGACGGTGGAGATGCCGTACGCGGCCCGTACCTTCTCCACCGACTCCCAGCCCGCCCACGTGGGGGTGCGGTCGGACCGCAGGATGTCCCCGGCGGCGGCGACTGCGGCGTCCCGATCGCCGAATTCCGCGGCGACGGTGTCGAGAAGCACGGCCGAGGCGTCCTCGCCGGCGAGTTCGGCGTAGAACTTCGCACCGTGGAACTCGCCCGCACCGATCAGGGTGTCGTTGAGGACCGTACGCGAGACGAGCCCGGAGACAGTGGAATTCAGGCATGCCGAGGCGATGAGGAAGTCGTCGCGGGTGCCGTAGGTCCGCACGCAGTATCCGGGATCCGCGAGCACGGCGAGGTCGCCGGAGAGTTCCGGGCCGGCCGCGGCCCGGTATTCGGCGAGGGCCGCCGTGAGTTCGCGGGCGATGGCGCCCTTGCCGGTCCAGCCGTCGACGAACACCACCGACGCCGGATCGTGACGCGCCGTCACGTAGTCGAGGGCGGCGAAGTCGATGCCGCGGCCCCGTACGATCGACACCGCATAGTGCGGCAGGTCCAGCCCGTGGTGCCGCTGCGCCCAGCGGCGGATCAGGATGCCGACGGGAGTGCCGGCGCGGGCGAGGGACACGAGCGTCAGATCCCGGCCCCGTTCGGCGAGCAGCAGTTCGGTGACCGTGCCGACGGCGTGGGCGAGGCGGCCCGCCGTCGCGGCGAGCACCTTGTCGAACAGTTCGCGGTAAGCGGCGTCCGGCTGGTATTCGATCGGCAGCGTCTCGGCGTAGTGGGCGAGACCCGCCTGGATGCGGCGCTCGCGCTCGGCGATGTCGGCCTCGAGGGCGACGTGCGAGAGGTCCTTGAGGAGCCACCGCACCTCGTCCGGGGCGTAGGAGCCGAAGTCGGGTCCGGCCAGCGGAACGGTCATCTGATGTGCGGCGCGGATACTCCCTTGTTCACGAGGGAGAGGAAGCGCCGTCCTCCTTTCGGGGGGAGTGGTGGTGTCGGGCAAACCTGTCGGTGGGGTCGGTTAGCGTGCCGGGCATGGGGGTCGAGGTGGTGCGCTACAACTACCGGTTGCGGCCGGGCGCCACCGCCGCCGCTGCCCTGATCGAGGAGTGGCATCGCTGCCGGTTCCTGTGGAACGAAGCCGTCCACCAGTTCACCACGGGCCGCAAGCCGAGTTTCGGGACACCCGGCAGGCAGTTGACCGAAGCCCGGGCCCGCTCGTCGTGGTTGCGGGACGGTTCCCAGGTCGCCCAGCAGCAGATGCTGCGCACCTACGCGCAGGCGTTGGACGCGTCGTGCACGGTCAAGGGCCGGGGCCGGCCGCGCTTCAAGGCGCGGAAGAAGACCCTGCCGTCGCTCGAGTACACCCGCCGCGGGTTCCGGATCCGCGACGGCCGGTTGGTGCTGCCCAAAGGCGTGCGTGTTGCGGTGGTGTGGTCGCGGGCACTGCCGGCGGAGCCGTCGAGTGTGCGGATTACCCGCGATTCGTTGGGGCACTGGTATGCCTCGTTCGTGGTGACCCGCGACGCCGAGCCGATCCCGGTCGCCGACCCGGGCAGCGCGGTCGGGATCGACTGGGGAGTGGCCCGGACCGCGACGGCCACCGAGGAGCGGTTCGATCTGCCGCATCACGGGCACCGGAAACGGTGTGCGGCGGAGTTGGCGAGAGCGCAGCGGAAGATGGCGCGGCGTCGCCGGGGGAAGGGACACCCACTCTCGAGGGGCTATCGGCGGGCCCGCACCCAGGCCGCGAAGGTGCAGAAGAAGGCGGCCCGGCAGAACCGGCACGACGGCCGGATCTGGGCCAGGACCGTGGTCGAGGCGCATCGTCTCGTCGCGGTGGAGGATTTCAAACCCAGGTTTCTGACGAAATCCACGATGGCGCGCAAGGCCGCCGATGCCGCGGTCGCGACGGTGAAGCGGGAGTTGATCGAGCAGGGCAGGCGGGCCGGCCGGAAGGTGGTGTCGGTGCGGCCCGCGTACACGACCATGACGTGTTCGAGGTGTTTCGCGAGAGCCAAGCAACCCCTCGGACTCGAGGAACGAACATTCCGGTGCCGGGCGTGCGGGCACACCGCGTGCCGGGACCGGAACGCTGCCAGAGTCGTTCTGGCTGTGGCGGAGCGTGGCCACACCGGTGTCGACGACGTGAGTCAAGCGGATCACCTCCCTCCGGGTGGTGGTGCGGTTGCGGTCTGAGTCGGGAATCTCCTGCCTTCAGGAAGGAGAGGCGTTAACGTCCCTCCCGGGCGGCGCGCAGCACCGACGGGTCGGTGGCGGGCACGACGGCGACGACCACGTCCTCCCCGGCGGCGGTCAGCACGTCGAGCAGGCCCCCGTCGGCGCGGAGGCGATCGGTGTCGGCGGGATCGTCGAGCACCAGCAGCAGCCGTGCCCGTTCCTCCGGCCACCGCGCGTTGTACAGATAACGCGGGACGTCGTCGGGTTCGGGTGCGGCGAACATGAATCCGCGGCGCAGGGGGTAGCAGGGCACGTCCCGGACGTACGCGGGGGAGCGGGTGGTGGTCTGGAACCGCGTGGGGATCCCCCGGCGGGCGAGCGCGTCGGCGATGCGCAGCGGCAGGTACATCAGTTCCTCGTGGCCCACGACGACGACCGGCCGTCCCGGTCCGAGGGCGGTGGCCACGGCCTCGGTCGCGTGCGCGATTGCGGCGTCGAAAGCCGCAGTGTCGGTGCGCAGGAAGCCGTGCCGCCCGCCGTCGGGCACGGTCGCCGGCCACGGCAACGTCACGAAGTCCACGGAGCCTCGTTGTGAGGCAACGGGATTCATATCCGGATCGGGCAGCGCGGCGACCCGCTCGACGAGTCCGTCGGGAAGGATCGTGTGTCCCGCCGCGAGGCTCACGTGGTCGATCCGGGTGCCGAGTTCGGCGGCCGCCTCGTCGACCGCCCGACGGTGATCGGCGGTGCGCATGTCCACCAGCGACGCGACGACGTACCGGGCGCGGGGACTGTGCCGGTGCAGGGACCGGATCGCGTCGACGGCGGTGGCGCCGGTGGAGATCTCGTCGTCCACCAGGACCAGTGGTGCGTCGTTGGCGAACAGCTCCGGCGACGTCGGCTGGAGCAGGTGCGACGTGGCGTGCGAGTGGCCCTCCTCGAACCCGGCGAAGGTGCCGGCGCCGGGCACGTCGCGCCGGGTGGAGTGCAGGTAGCAGCGCGCTCGCAGCCGGCTCGCCACACAATGACCCAGGCCCGTTGCGGTTTCGGCGAATCCGAGTACGACCGTGTCCTGCGCGGCGGAGCCCAGCAGGTCCGCGACGAGATCGCCGAGCCGGTCGCCCGCGCCGATGACCGCGGCCGGGTCGGTGGGAATGTGCTTGCCGAGCACCGTGGAGACCAGCAGGTGGGCGCGACGGGGGTTGCGGCGCAGTCCCGGTAAGACGAGGTCCGGCACGGTGTCGCCGGTGGCCGAGTCGAAGTGCTGCAGTTCCAGGCCGAATTGCTCCGTCGCCCACGGTGACTGCAACCCCGCGGTCACCGGTCCACCAATGCCGTCAGCAGGTCCACGAAAGTGACTCCCTTGTTGGTGACGCCGAACACCGAGGCGCGCAGCAACGTCTGCTGCGCCCAGGTGCGGTGCGGGCGCCGCTCGTTCATCTTGTTGCGGTAACCGGAGGCCTGCACGCCACCCGCGTCGCCGCCGAGGATGTCGACCGCGTCGTGGTACTCCTCGTGCGTGACCGCGGACAGCGCGTGCACCGCGGCCACATGGGAGGGATGGATCACGGTCTTGCCCTGGATGCCGTTCGCCCGGTCGAGGGCGATCTCGCGGAGCAGCCCGTCGAGATCCCGGCTGACGAGCTGCTGGCGGAACATCACCGCGTCGTGCTCGGCGAAGGGGGTGGCCCGCAGCATCGGGCGGAACATGCGCTCGTGATCGGCGAAGTACTCCCAGACGGGACCGGTGATGACGAATCCGGTGCCGTCGGTGCGGCCGAGGTAGTTGACGATATCCGCAATGACGTCGACGACCACGCGCACGTCGTAGATGGTCAGGTCGCGGTCGCGGCGGATGCCGAACGTGGCACACATGTCGGTGGCCCCGATCCGTACCGCCAGCACGCGATCACGGTGCCCGGCGAGCAGCGCCGCGATCTGCTGCAGCTCGCCGTCGCGGGTCTGCCGGTGCACCAGCTCGGCGGACTCGAGCACCGGCATCGCGTACAGGTGCTTGCCGAGCCGCTCGGACGCCGCCGCCACCGCATCGAGGAATACCGGCCCCGACGCCGCGGTGAACTTGGGCAGCACGAATCCGGTCAACGCGGTGACGCCGGGCCCGAGGATGTCGGCGATGCGGTCGACACCGTCGGGGGTGCGCACCCGGACGAACAGCAGCATGGTCGCGGCCGCGGTGCCGGCGAGCTCGTCGAGGGTGGCGACCGCGTTGCGCAGGCCGTCCTCGACCTCGTGATCGGCGACGGCGTCCTCGAGGTCGATCACCATCGAGGCGACACCCTCGCGGGCTCGGCGGACGATCGTGGCGGTCAGATCCGCGCGGGTGGCCGGGACGTACAGGGTGGCCCCGAGCGCAACGGCGAGCCGATCGCGCTCGTCGGCATCGGAGAATGCCTGCGGCGGATGCAGGAACAGCGTGTCCCGGGTCGCGCGGTCCATGTGGTGGAAATGGTGCATCGTGCGCATATCGGCGAAGGTTCCCCCACTCATGCCTCTTCCGTTCGTCCTCTCATTCGTTGCACCACGCCGGCGATGAAGCGCGAAACGGCGTCGAGCTCTCGGACGTACGCCCAGTAGTCGGGGTGTACGCCGGTGAGCGAACCGACTGCCCGGTCGATCCGATCGAGCTGCGCGTCGAGCACCGATCCCCATTCTGCGGTCAACCCCCGTTGCACCGCGAGTTGTTGCGCGTCGCGCAGACGGAACCGTACCTGCTCCACCTTTGCGGCCGGATCACGGCGGACCGCGCGGAGGACGGACAGCCGCTCGGTGACGGCGTCGACGTAGCGTTCCGCCTGGGTGAGCGATGCCCGGGCCGCCGCGGTGAGCTCGAGCGCCTGTTCGGGCCGGTTCCCGGCCGAAGCCGTTCGCGCCGCGGTCACGTCGGCGTCGGCCCGGTCGAGGAACTCGCAGGCGGCGCGTTCGTTGCCGGACAGGTCGGCGGAGCTGGCCGCGTTGAACTCGCGCAGCAGTGCCGAGAACGCCGGCGCCAGGCTCTCGGCGCGGGTGCGGACCGCCGACAGGCGGGTGGTGACGGATGCCACAGCTTTCCGGGCGGACTCGGCCTTGTCCGGCGCCTGCGCGAGGGCGCGACGCAGGGCGGTGGCCGCCTCCTCGGCCCGCCGTGCCGCCGTTCGGACGGCGCCGGTTCCCACCGCCGAATCCAGGGCGCGGACCTCCGCGTCGAGCGCGTTCGCCGCGGCCCGCACGGACGGGTAGCCGGCGTATGCGGCGTGCTCGGGGGCGTCCACCAGCGCCGCCGCAGCCTGCGCCTCGGTGCGGACCTGCCGGGCGAGCTGCGGGACGGTCTGTGCCACCGCGACCGAATGCTCGAGGTGTGCGCGGTGGCGGTCGTAGAACTGGTCGAGGGTGCGGGTGGCGAGACCGATCTGCTGCAGAGCCTGTTCGTAGGCCGGGGCGGGAGCGAGCGGGTCGGTCGGTTCGGTGCGGGCGAGGTGCAGGTACGTCTCGGCCGCGCGGTAACAGGCTTCGCGGACGGGCTCCCACTCGCGGCGCAGGCCGCGCTGCGGAGCGAGTTCGTGCGAGGCCGTGACGCCGGCCTCGGCGACGGACTGGCGGCGGTCCATGTCGAGGAACGCGGCGACCATCGCGTCGTAGGCGCCACGGGCCACCGGATCGTCGGTGCTCCCACCGCCGAAGAGGCGGCGCGTCCATCGGCTCGCCACGCCCCGAATGGTACTGGCCCGCGCGGTTCGGCCCCGTGCGTGCGCGCCGAGGGTGGGGCGTCGGCGCGGAACAGCTATTAGGGTGGAGTGACACGCGCAAATCGGGCGTGCCCGCCCGGGCACCTCGTCCGGACCGACAGATCGAAAGGACCCCGCATGGGCGTCAGCTTGACCAAGGGCGGCAACGTTTCCCTCACCAAGGAAGCACCGAACCTCACCGCCGTGGCCGTCGGCCTCGGCTGGGACATCCGCAGCACCACCGGTGCCGACTTCGACCTCGATGCCAGCGCGATCGCGACCGGCGCCGACAAGAAGGTCGTCTCGGACCAGCACTTCGTCTTCTTCAACAACCTCAAGTCCCCGGACGGCTCGATCGAGCACATCGGCGACAACCGCACGGGCGAGGGCGAGGGCGACGACGAGGTCGTCAACGTCGACCTGAGTGCCGTGCCGGCCAACATCGAGAGCATCTTCTTCCCGGTCTCGATCTACGACGCCGACTCCCGCAGCCAGTCGTTCGGACAGGTCCGCAACGCGTACATTCGCGTCGTCGACCGCGCCAACGGCAACGAGCTCGCCCGCTACGACCTGTCGGAGGACGCCTCCACCGAGACCGCCATGGTCTTCGGTGAGCTGTACCGGCACGGTGCGGAGTGGAAGTTCCGCGCCATCGGTCAGGGCTACGCGTCCGGCCTGGCCGGCATCGCCCGCGACTACGGCGTCAACGTCTGACGTCGCATCCGGATTCCGGATCCGGCCCCCGGCTTCGCCGCCGGGGGCCGCTTTCCTTGGTTCACCGATAATTTGCTGCAGTAACCACCCTGCACCGCCCCGATCCAGACAGAAAGGCCACGCTTCGTGGTTCTGCGCATCTTCGGCATATCGTTCGCCGTCACCGTCGTCTCTCTGGTGGTCGCCTTCCTCTACGGCGGACCCCAGGCCCTGTTCCTCGCCGCGATCCTCGGCGTCCTCGAGGTCTCGCTCTCGTTCGACAACGCGGTCATCAACGCCACCGTGCTGCAGCGGATGAGCGAGTTCTGGCAGAAGATCTTCCTCACCATCGGCATCCTCATCGCCGTGTTCGGCATGCGGCTGATCTTCCCGCTGCTCATCGTGTGGATCGCCTCCGGCCTCGGTCCGATCGAGGCACTCGATCTCGCCCTGAACCCGCCGCCGAACGACGCCGCGTACTTCCCCGACGGCAGCCCCAGCTACGAAACCATCATCACCGACGCACACCCGCAGATCGCCGGGTTCGGTGGCATGTTCCTGCTGATGCTGTTCCTGAACTTCATCTTCGAGGAACGCGAGATCAAGTGGCTGGCCTGGCTCGAGCGCCCGCTCGCGCGGGCCGGCAAGCTGGACCAGCTCGAGGTCGTCGTCGCCTCGGTGCTGCTGGTGCTGACCGCCACGATCCTCGCTCCCGAGGACAAGGTCGCCACCGTGATGATCGCCGGCGTGCTCGGCATGATCACCTACATCGTCGTCAACGGGCTCGGCGAGCTGTTCCACATCCCCGAAGAGGAGGAAGAGCCGACGGGCGGGCCCACCCAGCTGGCCAAGGCTACCGGCAAGGCCGGGTTCTTCCTGTTCCTCTACCTCGAGGTGCTCGACGCGTCGTTCTCCTTCGACGGCGTGATCGGTGCGTTCGCCATCACCTCGGACCCGATCATCATCGCCCTGGGCCTCGGTTTCATCGGCGCGATGTTCGTCCGCTCGATCACGGTGTTCCTCGTTCGCAAGGGCACCCTGTCGGAGTACCGCTACCTCGAGCACGGCGCACACTGGGCGATCGGTGCGCTCGCGTTCATCCTGCTGTACTCGATCGGCCACCACGTGAACGAGATCGTCACGGGTCTGGTGGGGGTCGCGCTCATCGGTGCCGCGTTCGCCAGCAGCATCCGCCGCAATCGCCAGGAGGCGAAGGCGTCCGTCGCCGCCTGACCGCACGACTTCGATGGGAATCCTCGATCGGTTCGAGCGATCGAGGGTTCCCATCTTCGTATCCAGGGAAAGGTCTTACCCATGGCAATCGATTACACCCGACCCCCGAAGAACCCCGGCGACAACCAGGGCGGAGTCGGCCCGAGCAGGATCAGTCTCACCAAGGCTGCTCCGACGGTCAGTCTCGCCAAGACCGGAGCGGAGCGAGGGATCACCCAGGTGAACCTGAACTGGTCACAGGGCGGATCCCCGATGCCACCGAAGAAGGGATTTCTCGCCAAGCTCACCGGGGGCGCGACGGGACGCGGCGTCGACCTCGACCTCGGCTGCCTCTACGAGCTTGCCGACGGCTCCAAGGGTGTCGTCCAGGCCCTCGGCAACAGCTTCGGTGCGCTGGAGAAACCCCCGTTCATCGCGCTCGACGGCGACGACCGCACCGGCGCCGTCTCGGCCGGTGAGACCATGCGCATCGACCTGGGCCGACCCGAACGATTCCGCCGGATCCTGATCTTCGCGATGATCTACGAGGGCGCCCCGAACTGGGCTGCCGTGGACGGTGTCGTCACCCTCACTCCGCCCTCCGGACCGCAGATCGAGGTGCGCCTCGACTCGCCGAACAACGGTGCACGGATCTGTGCCATCGCGATGCTGCAGAACACCGGCCGGGAGATCAGCGCCTCGCGGCTCGTCGAGTACGTCGACGGCAGCCAGTCCGACCTCGATCGTGCCTACGGCTGGGGCATGAACTGGGCGCCGGGCCGCAAGTAGCCACCCACGTCTGCACACCCGGGCGTCCGCACCGATCACGGGATCCTCACCGCGTCACGGACGACTCGCGCAGCAGCGTCTCGGCGTCGGCGAACGCCCGCGCCCGTCGCACGACGGTGGGCGGCGCCGGGGGATGCCCGCCCCACCCGTGGAACAGCGTGCTCAGACTCAGGGCGATCCGCTCCGGGTGGATCCAGTCGCCCCACCGGACGAACTCGGGATCGCGCACCAGCCGCCGGGCCGCCTCGAGCGGCCCGGCGCCGCGCGCGTACTGTTCCCGACCGGCCTGCTCGAGCCACACCCAGTAGGCGCGCAACTCGCGGATCTCGTCCGGTCCGCACAGCGGCCCGTGGCCCGGCACGTAGACGTCTGCGTCCAGCGCCAGCAGCCGATCGATCGCGGCAATCCAGTTCTCGAGCGGCCCGTGCCACAGAATCGGCGTCGAGCCGATGAACAGCAGATCGCCGGCGAAGACGACGCCGGCGTCCGGCACGTGCACGATCGCGTCCCCGGCGGTGTGGCACGGCCCGAGCCGCTCCAACGCCACCGGACGTTGTCCCACCTCGAGCCGCAGATCGATGTCGAAGGTGTGGTCGGGGAGCCGGGGTGACCGCCACGGCAGGTGGGCGCCGCCCGGAACCCGGCGCATGTAGGCGGCCGCGGCGCCGACCCGACCGGGCACCGCGCCCAGCCACCGGCCCGCCGTCGCCAGTGCCGCCACTGCGGCGGGAGGGAGATCCTCGCGCATGCCGCGCAGCGCGGCCGCACTGGTCGTGATGCGGGTCGTCGCCGGCAGCGTGTCGTTGCCCCACCAGTGGTCGCCGTCGGAATGGGTGTTGACGGCCTCGGTGATCGGTGCCCGCGACACCAGCGGGTGCTGTGCCTCCGCGATCCGGTGCGCCAGCCGCGTGTCCCACGCGGTGTCCACGACCAGCGACGCCGTGCCCGCGTCGACGACGAGACCGGTGTTCGCCTCGCCCCAGCCGCCCGGCGTCCGCACGAACGCCCACACCCCGTCGCCGATCTGCGTCAACCCGCCGTCGCCCACCGTTCGCCCCCTGTCCGCAGTGGCGGTGAGTCTAACGGCACGACCCGGACCGTGGTTTGCCCCCGGACCGGCCCGGGAACGCGGTATGAATCGCACGGACGGCGTCACGAGCGAAGGGGATTCCATGGGAACGACGGTTGCGGTCACCGGCCCCACCGGCGAGATCGGCAGGGCCGCGGTCGCGGCCCTCGAGCAGGACCCGCGCATCGACCGGATCCTCGGCATGGCACGAAGCCCGTTCGACCCGGCCGCGCATGGGTGGACCAAGACCGAGTACCGGCAGGGTGACATCCTCGACCGCGGTGCCGTCGACGCCCTCGTCGCGGAGGCCGACGTCGTCGTGCACCTGGCCTTCGTCATCATGGGCTCGCGCGCCGAGAGTCACCGGATCAACATCGCCGGGACTCGCAACGTCTTCGAGGCGACGGTTGCCGCCGCCCGGCCGCGGCGTCTCGTGTACACCTCGTCCGTCGCCGCGTACGGCTACCACCCCGACAATCCGACCCCGATCACCGAGGACGTGCCCACCCGCGGCTCGCACGAGCACTACTACTCCGAACAGAAGGCCGAACTCGAGCACGCCCTCGACGAGGTCACCCGCGGATCGGATCTCGAGGTGTTCGTGCTGCGACCGTGCATCGTCGCGGGCCCGAACGCGACCGCCCTGGCCGACGCCATGCCGTGGCGACAGATCGCCGAGCACCTGCCCGGGGCCGTGCGGAAGGCCGCCGGCGCCCTGCCCCTGCCGCGTCCGGTGTTCCCCGACCCCGGTCATCCGCTCCAGCTCGTGCACCACGACGACGTCGCGAGTGCCGTCGTCGCCGCCGTGACGTCCGAAGGGCCGCCCGGCGCGTACAACATCGCCGGCGACGGGGTGGTGTCCCTCTCGGACGTCGCGACCGCGCTCGGCGCCCAGCCGATCCGGGTTCCGGCGTCGGTCGCGACGGCGGCGTCGGCCGTGGTGGCGCGGTTGCCGTTCATGCCCTCGGTGGTCGAGTGGATCCACACCGGTCGTACGTCCGTCGTGATGGACACGACGAAGGCCCGGACACAGCTCGGCTGGCAGCCGCGCTACACGAGCGCCCAGACCCTCGCGGCGCTGGCGCAGGCGGTGGGTGCCACCCGGTAGCGGTGCAGTGGGTCAGCGTCGCGCGGCCGCGTGCGCGGCCATGCGGATCGGGGCGTTGACGGTGCCGTGGCCCCGGTAGCCGCCGCGCCGCTGCACCAACTCGAAGAACACCCGGGCGCTGACGACCTTGGTGAACACCTGGAACAGCTCGCCGCCGTCCTCGTCCCGATCGTAGAGCACCTTGTATTGCCTAAGGGCGGAAAGCATTTCCGGGTCCGGAGCCAGGCGCGCATCCAGATCGTCGTAGTAGTTGCGGGGGATCTCGAGCACCGGCGCTCCCGAATCATGCAGGGCACGAGCGGCTTCCACCGCATCGTCGACGCCGAACGCGATGTGCTGCGGGTGCCGCACGCCCGGTGCCCATTCGCCGCGACGGAGCACGGGGGCGACCAGGCCGACCTCGAAACCGTCCGTGGCCAGGACGCGGCTGCGCACCAAGCCGAACGGTCCCGCGTACTCGGCGGCCTCGGCGTCGGTCAGGCCCAGCACCGACCGGTAGAACAGGGTGGCTTCGTCGAATCGGTCATAGGCCTGGGTCAGCGCGACGTACTCGGTGCACCGCACGCCCACCGCTGTCGTCGGCGTCGTGCCGGTGGGGCGGAAGTCGTTGCGCCAGTCGACAGGGCCGTCGCCCCGCGACGACAGGAACAGGGCGGTGCCGTCCGGGGAGACCACTGCGGACAACGGTGCCTCACCCGGGCCGACGACCCGCGCCAGCTGTGGTGCCAGCAGTTCGTGGGCGTGCCGGGAGACGGCGCCGACGTCCGCGACCTCGATCCCCAGAGCGGTGACGGCCGCGCCCTCGGCCGCGCTGTGGGCCGGGTTCGAGGTGTTCACCAGCACCCGCGCGTCCCCCTGCTCCCACAGCTCCACCGGCTTGCTGTGGTGCTGCCCCGAGTGGGTGAAGCCGAGCGAGGCGAGGGCCGCACGGACCGGCTCCGCGGCGGTGGGCGGGGTTCCGATCTCCGTGAACGCGTGCCCGCGCACCTGCACCGGGTCGGGATCACCGTCGAGACGCAGTTCCAGATCGAGCAGCGAGCGCATCGCGTCGATCGCCGTCGGCACCGGCGCCGACTGGCGGAACACATCGTTGAACACCTCGAGCGAGAGCGGACCGGTGTAGCCGGCCGCGAGGACGTGCCCGACGAGTCCGACGAGATCGAACTCGCCCTCGCCCGGGAACACCCGGTAATGGCGGCTCCACTGCAGGACGTTCATGTCCATCTCCGGTGCGTCGGAGAGTTGCAGGAAGAAGATCTTCTCGCCCGGGATGTCCGCGATGCCGGCGACGTCCTTGGTGCGGGAGAATATGTGGAAGCTGTCGAGGCACAGCCCGAGGGCCGGATGATCGGCCCGGCGCACGATCTCCCACGAGCGCTGCCAGGTGTTCACGTGGCGGCCCCATGCCAGGGCCTCGAAGGCGATCCGCATGCCCCGCTGCGCTGCCGCATCCGCTAGTTCCCGCAGCTGGGTGGCGGCGAGATCGACATCGTCGACGGTGTGCGGCGACACCGACGAGCAGACCAGCACGAGGTCGGTGCCGAGCTGTTCCATCACGTCGAACTTGCGCCGCGCGCGGCGCATGTTGCGGGCGTAGATCTCGGCCGGGACGGCCTCGAAGTCGCGGAAGGGCTGATACAGCGGGATGCTCAGCCCGAGTTCGGCGCAGCGCTCGCGCACCGCCGCGGGGGTGAGCGGGGAGCCGAGCAGGTCGGGTTCGAACAGTTCGATGCCGTCGAACCCGGCGTGGGCGGCGGCGACGAGCTTGTCCTCGAGGGTGCCGGACAGGCACACGGTGGCGATTGCTTTGGCGCGCTTGGTCCCAGGACGGGGGTGGGTCATGGTCGGGCTCCTCCAAGGCGGCCGCCTGTGCGGGCGGGCGCGGAATCGGGGACCGGTACGCCGGGACGGGTCCGCTCCGGCGGTATCGGTTCGGACGGCTCGCTGCGGGTCACGCGCGAGGGGACCGGTGACGGCGCCGGTTACGCCTGCGTCGTGCGCTGGGCCACGAGTGCGCGCAGCGCCCATTCGTAGCCGGCGACGCCGAGGCCCACGATGATCCCGGAGGCGACCGGGGAGATGTAGGAGTGGTGGCGGAACTCCTCGCGGGCATGGACGTTGGAGATGTGTACCTCGATGAGCGGCACGTGGGCGCCCTTGATCGCATCGTGCAGGGCCACCGAGGTGTGCGTGTAGGCGCCCGCGTTGAACACCACCCCGAGGGACTCCCCGCGGGCGACCGCGGCGCCGGCGTCGTGGAGGGCGTCGATGAGGACGCCCTCGTGGTTGGACTGCCGGAAGTCGATGTCGACGCCCAGTTCCTTGCCGACGTTGCGGCACAGGGTCTCCACGTCCTCGAGGGTCTGCGCGCCGTACACGCCGGGCTCGCGGGTGCCGAGCAGGTTGAGGTTGGGGCCGTTGAGGACGAGCACCGAGGTCATGGGCGAATCTCCTTTGTTTTCTGCGTGTTCCGGGGGTCAACTCCCGGACGGGTCTGTCAGCCGACGGGCAGGCCGGCGGTCACTGTGCTCGAGCGCACGACGAGGTGGGTGCCGAGTTCCACGGGCGCCGCGCGGGGTGTGGTCTTTCCGTCGAGGACGTCGCACAGCAGGTCGATTGCAGTCACGCCGGCCTCGTCGAACGCCAGATGCACGGTGGTCAGCGGCGGCGAGGTCATCTCGCAGAGCCACGAGTCGTCGAATCCGACGACGGAGTAGTCGCGGCCCGCCCGCAGTCCGTGCTCGGCGAAGCCTTGCATGAGGCCGACGGCGGCCTGGTCGTTGTATGCGACGACGGCCGTCGTCCCGGTGCCGACCAGTTCCTCGGCCGCCTTCCGGCCCGCGACGACGAAGTCGGGCTCGAGGGGGCCGAGCACCGTGCCGGTGATCCCCCGGTCGGCGCAGGCCTTCACGAAGGCGGCGAGGCGGCGTCGCTGGGCGAGCCAGTACTCGGGGCCGCCGAGGTATGTGACGGCGGTGTGCCCGGCGTCGGCGAGGTGGTCCACTGCTTGGGACATGCCGTCGTCGGAGGTCAGCAGCACGGCGGGCAGCTCCCCGCAGGTGTGGTTGACCAGTACGACGGGGGTGACCCGTGCGAGATCCTCGAGGTCGGTGTCGGACATGCGCGGGGCGATGAGCACCAGTCCGTCGACCTGCCGGGCGATCGCCCGGACGAGGTCGAGCTCGTCGGCGGACCGTCCTTCGCCCGCCGCGACGAAGAGGGAGTAGCCGCGCTCGCGCGCCCGGTCCTGCGCGGTTTCGACGGCGGGACCGAACACGGGATTGCGGATGTCGGGGACGAGGAAGCCCAGGTTGTGGGTGCGACCGAGGGCGAGCGAGCGGGCGGTGGGATTCGGAGTGAAGGACAGCGCCTCTGCGGCGGTGAAGACCTTCGCGCGGGTGTCGGGACTGACGGCCTCCGGTCGGGAGAACACACGGGAGACCGTGGCGGTCGAGACGCCGGCGCGCGCCGCGACCTCGCGAAGCGTCGCCATGGGTTCTCCTCGGGGGTGGGGTCCACCCACTGTGCAAGCGGTTACATCGCTTTGTCAAGCTTCATGTAACCGCTTGCACGGAGGATCGGCGTGGGCGTCGCCCGTTCCCGGCGGGCGACGCGTCGCTCACGCGTCGATGCTGGACATGTCCCCGTAGCGCTCCCCGACGACCGCCTCCCGGGGCACCGCCGACTCGATCGCGCCCAGCTCGTCCGCGGTGAGCGACACGTCCGCGGCCGCGATGTTCTCCTCGAGGAAACGCACCCGCTTCGTCCCCGGGATGGGGACCACGTCGTCGCCCTGGGCGAGGACCCATGCCAGTGCCAGCTGACCAGGGGTGCAGTTCTTGGATCGGGCCAGGCGGCGGACGGCGGCCACGAGCGCCAGGTTCGCCTCCAGCGCCGCACCCTGGAATCGCGGGAAATAGGCGGTGCGGCGAGAATCCGAGCTCTCGAGATCGGACGGTGCCGTGATCGCGCCCGTCAGGATGCCGCGCCCGAGCGGCGAATACGGCACGAGCCCGATGCCGAGGTCACGCAGAGTCGGCAGGATCTCGTCCTCGATGTCGCGGGTGAACAGCGAGTACTCGGTCTGCAGCGCGGTGATCGGGTGGACGGCGTGGGCCCGGCGGATCGTCTCCGCGGATGCCTCCGACAGACCCAGATGGCGGACCTTCCCGGCCTGCACCAGTTCGGCCATCGCGCCGACGGTGTCCTCGATCGGCACGGTCCTGTCCACGCGGTGCTGGTAGTAGAGATCGATGTGGTCGACGCCGAGGCGGCGGAGCGACGCGTCGCAGGCCGTGCGGACGTACTCGGGCCGGCCGTTGATGCCGAGGCGGGTGCCGTCCTCGGCGCGCTCGTTGCCGAACTTGGTCGCGAGGACCACGCGGTCGCGGCGATCCGCGACGGCGCGGCCGACGAGGTTCTCGTTGGTGAACGGGCCGTACATGTCGGCGGTGTCGAGCAACGTCACGCCGAGCTCGAGGGCCCGGTGGATGGTGGCGACGGCATCGGCTTCGTCCCCGGTGCCGTAGAACTCGGACATGCCCATGCACCCGAGTCCCATCGCCGAGACCGTCAGCGGCGACGCGGTGCCGAGCGTGCGGGTGCCGAGTGGGGGCCGAGAGGTGTTGTTCGTGGTCATGGCGTCGAGTCAAGACCTTCGAGCGCGCTCGAAGTCAAGCGCGAGCGCTCTCGCACGGTCCGTCGTCGAGGCCGCTCGTCCGGGAGAGGTAGATGTCGATCTTGCCGTCGATCGCGGCGAGGTGCTCGGTCACCTCGTCGAGCTGGGTGAGCACCCGCGCCCGGTGCGCGCGGAGCAGCGCGAGGCGGTCCTGTTCGTTGCCGCTGCCGGCCCGGCAGAGGGCCGCGTACTCGCGGATCTCGCGGATCGGCATGCCCGTCGCCCGCAGCCGGGTCAGCAACACCACCCAGGAGAGGTCGTCCTCGGTGTAGAGCCGGTGGCCGGAGGAGGAGCGGCCGATCTCGCGCAGCATGAGGCCGTCGCGCTCGTAATAGCGGAGGGTGTGGGTGGTCAGACCGGTGCGCTCGGCGGCCTCGGCGATGGTCGCGACGGTCGTCGCGGAAGGGGCGGTCGTCATGGCTTCATGATCCGCCTCGGGGTGGTCCTGCGCTCCGCAGGCGATCCGGGGTGGCCGCATCGGCACCACAGGGTGCCTGTCGAGGACCCGGACGGCGGCCGACGATGGGCGAACCCCGTTTCTCACCACCTGCAGGAGGCTGCCATGAAGACCCGGATCCGCACCACCGTCGCGGTCGTCGCGACCTTGTTCACCGTCGTCCTCGGCACCGCAGGCGCCGCGAACGCCGCCACCGCCAGCGCGTCCGTCAAATGCGGCCACGTGACCATCCACTGCCCGGGCTGAGCACGGGCGGCGTCGGGGACGTCGCCGTTCCCGACGCCGCCCACCGTGGGCGCGGTGCGCGGGCCTCCGCGATGATGAACAGATGATCGAGACACCCGTGATCGTGGGCATCGTGTCCATCTGCGTCGGATTCGTGCTCTTCGTGCTCGCCGCGAGTGGAACGCGCGGCGGATGGAACAGGAAGCTGACGATCACGCTGTTCGTCCTGTCGGTCCTGTTCCTGACGCTCGTGCCGGTGACCGGCGCGGTCTTCTTCGCTACCTGATGTCCGGTCACCTATCGAGGACCGAAACTGTCCGCATTCCTCCCTACCGTCGTAGTCGTAGCAGCAGAATCGACATCACGAAGGGCGGAAGCGACATGACCGAGCGGACCCTCTCCGGAGAACGCGCCGACATCCTCGACATGCTGGCCGAGCAGCGGAGGATGTTCCTGATCACCCTCCGCAACCTCGACGACGAGCAGGCCCGCACCCGCAGCACCGTCAGCGACCTGACCCTGGGTGGTCTGCTCAAGCACGTCTCGACCACCGAGCAGCACTGGATCGACACCATCCGCACGCTCGACGACACCGCCGAGTTCGACATGGAGTCCGCGATGGAGCAGTACTACCTGCGCGACGACGAGACCGTCGCCGGCCTGCTCGAGCGGTACGAGGCGATCGCGGAACAGACGGAGGCCTTCGTCGCCGGCCTCGCGGACCTCGACCTGCAGGTGCCGCTGCCCACCGCGCCGTGGGCGCCGGAGCGACAGTGGTGGAGCGCCCGAAAGGTGCTGCTGCACATCATCCGGGAGACCGCCCACCACAGCGGTCATGCCGACATCATCCGCGAATCCCTCGACGGCGCGAACACCACCAGGCAGCAGGGCACCGACGCGGGGATGACCTTCGACTAGACGATTCGCCCCGCGTCACTGCGCCGCGCGCCGTGGTGCTCGATGCGCGCGTTCTCACGCGCGCAGGAAGCACTTTCGGTCGCGGACGGCAGCCCGATCCGCGACACGCGCACGAATGTCGTTGGCCGTGCGCTCGACACGGAGCAGTATCGGGCCATGTCGGCACTCTGGGACGAAGACGGCCGCGTCGCCTGGGAACTGCACGCGTCCGGGTGGGACTGGGAACAGATCGGTCGCGAACTCGCGTGCCCCGAACACATCGCACGCGAGATGTGCGAGAGACACGGCACGGTGCTCGCCGAACAGGCGCAGCAGGACCATCCGACGCTGTTCGACCTGCCCTGACATGACGGGCACCCGCACTCGCATCTCCCGAGTGCGGGTGCCCGTCGTCGTCAGTGAGCGGTCGCGACCTCCGCCCCGATCCCGGTTTCCGCGCGCACCAGCATCTCGGCGAACTTCTCGTCCTCGTGCGCGGAGCGTCCGCGCCGCTTCTCGGCCACGAGTGAGCCGACGACGCACGCGGCAAGGCCGAGCGGCATGGTGACGATCACCGGCAGCTGGATCGTGAGTGGTGCCGGGCCGCTGCCGAGCCACAGCGCCTCGGTGAGCATGAGACTGACGATGGTCGAGACCAGGCCGGTGAGGATTCCCCACACGGCGCCGGTGCTGTTGAAGCGCCGCCAGTTCAGGCTGAGCACCAGGGACGGCAGGTGGGCGCTGCCGGCCACCATGAACGCCATGCCCATGAAGTAGGTGATGTTCGTGTCGTCGCCGATCAGCATGGTCAGCACGATCGCGACGACGCTGAAAGCAACCGCACCGAACCGGGCAATACGGGCCTGAGCGTTCTCCTCGCGCGTGCGCGCCGCGACGTCGAGTTCGTCCACCGGCGGCTTGCGGGTCAGCGCCGGCCAGATGTCGCGGGCGAAGGTGCCCGCGGCGGAGATCACCACGCCGGCGACGACGGCAACGATGCTCGCGAACGCGACCGCCGCGACCATCGCGAGGGCGATCGAGCCGCCGATCGTGCCCACACCGCCACCGAGTTCGGTGACGAGTACGGGCGCCGCGAGGTTGCCGCCGGCGCCGACGCGATCGGCGCCGCCGTCCCCCAGCAGGGCTGCGGCGCCGAAGCCCATCACGATGACGATCAGGTAGAACATGCTGCACAGCGCGACGGTCCAGCCCAGCGAGCGCCGGGCGGTGCTCGCCTCGGGGACGGTGAAGAAGCGGATCAGGATGTGCGCCATGCCCGCCGTGCCGAGCGCGAACGCCAGCGAGTACGAGACGAGGTTCAGCGCGCTGGTCTGCCCGAAGATCAGGCCCGGGGACAGGATGGCCTCGCCCGCCACCGCGTGCTCGGTCGCGGTGTCGAGGACCTTCGGGAAGCTGAACCCGAACTGCGCGAGGATGCCCAGCCCGACCACGATCGCGAGGACCGACAGGATCGTAGACTTGATGACCTGCACCCACGTGGTGGCAAGCATGCCGCCGACGAAGACGTAGATGCCCATGAGCGTGCCGGCGACGATGACGGACAGCCAGAACGGGATACCGGAGACCGACTCGAGCAGCACCCCGGCCGCGACGAGTTGCGCGAGCAACACGAAGGTGCCGGTGGCGATGGTGCTCAACGCCACGACGACCCGCACGCTGCGTGCCTCGGTGCGGAACACGAGCACGTCGGCGAGGGTGTACTTGCCCACGTTGCGCATCTTCTCGGCCAGCAGGAACAGCACGGGCAGGAACGAGATCACCGAGGTGCAGAGGATGACGGCGCCGTCGACGCCCTTGTAGAAGATCAGGCCGGTGGTTCCGAGAAAGCTTCCGGCCGAGATGAATTCACCGGCGATGGCGAAGCCGTTCTGCCAGCTGGAGATCGAACGGCCGGCGGCGAAGAATCCGTCGGCGCTGCGGGCCCGCCGGGACACGGCGAACGTGACCCACAGGGTCAGCGAGATCACCGCCGCGCAGATCGCGATCGCGAGGTAGTCGGCGTCGCCGGTCATGCCGCACGCTCCTGGTTCTCGAGGACGGCCGCGACGGCGGCGTCGGCGGCGGGCTGGATGTAGATGCGGGTGAGCCGGAAGTAGGCGTAGACGAGGACCCACGTCCCGGCGAACTGGGAGAACACGACCCACAGCGAGAGGGGAACTCCGAGGAGCTCGGTGTCACCGAGGAATTCGGGGAAGTAGGCGAAGCCGACGAGGAAGGACGCGAAGAGGGTGATCGCGAGGGCGCCGAGGGAGTTGGTGACGGTGCGCCGGCGGCGGCGCAGTTCGACGACCTCGGGCAGGGAGAGCATGGCACTCCAGGTCGGTTGCGTTCCGGTCTGCAGCTCGGTCACGGCCGCACCGCCGCGCGGCGTGCCGTCTCCAGCGCGAAGAGGTTCTCGTCCCAGCCCTGTTCGAGGGGACCGAAGAAGTGGAAGCGAACCTGCTTGACCCGGTAGCGCCAACGGCCGTCGACCTTGACCACCTCGTCGGTGTAGCGGCCGGCGGCGATGGCGGGGGTGCCGTCGGTGACGCAGGGCTGCCACAGGAACGACCGCACGGTGGCGCGGTCGCCGTCGAGGTCGATCTCCATGTTCGTGATGAAGTGCCAGAACGTGGTCAGCCCGCCGGCGGCGAGTCCGGCGAAGAATTCGCGCATCTCGGCCTTGCCGCGGGGGTGGGACAGGCCGTCGAACTCGCCGTCGTCGGTGAACAGGTCCATCAGGGCGTCCCAGTCGCCGTCGTCGAGGTGACGGCAGTAGCGGGCGTCGAGCGAGCGGATCGCCTCGAGGTCCTCGAGGCGGGCGATCCGATCGGCGAGCGTGATGTCGGGGAGGGTGGTCACAGTGCGTCCTTCGACGAGGTGGTTAACGCATGTTCATGTGAGGTGGACCATAAGCGGACCGCAATGGCAGCGTCAAGACCGACTTCTTGCTGGTCCCGACCCGGGCCTCTACCCTGCACCTCATGAACACTCGATCGGGCACGGCCCTGATGGGCGTCCGCGACCGGATCCTCGACGCGGCGCTCGGCGAGTTCTTCGCGGCCGGATTCCACGGCGCCACGATGCGCACGATCGCCAATCGTGCTGGTTGCAGCGCTGCGAACGTCTACAACCACTTCGAGAACAAGTCGGAGTTGCTCGTCGAGATCCTCCGGGCGGCCAGCGACGAGCAGTTCACCGCCACACGCAACGCGCTGCGCAAGGCCGGTGCGGACCCCGCCGAGCGCTGGCGGGCCGCCGTGGTGGCGCACGCGCTGTTCACCGCCCGAAATCCGCGTGAATGCCTGGTTGCGAACACCGAGCTCCGGTACCTCGGCGAGGTGGATCGCAAGCGGGTGGTCGGTTCGCGGGACGCGCAGGAGCAGCTGTTCGTCGAGATCGCCGAACAAGGCTCGGAGATGGGGATTTTCGACGTTCCGCATGTGCACCAGGCCGTGACGGCGGTCCTCACGATGTGCGCCGGTATCCCGCTGTGGTTCCGCCCGGACGGACCGCTCGGCGCGGCCGAGGTGGCCGACGACTACGGCCGGTACGCGCTCAACCTGCTCGGATACCGCCCCGCCTGAACTCCGGCGTTGACGCCCGAGCGGGGTCGTGCTGTACTGGGTGAACAAGCGTTAATAACCAGATTCTGGTTCACCGAGGGAGTCCCCCATGACCCACCGGCCGTCGCAGCCCCGTACCGGCACCCCGCGGTACCTCACCGAAGAGCGCCTCGCCATCCGCGACCTCGCCCGTGACTTCGCCATGACGAAGGTGCTGCCCGTCGCCAACGAACTCGACCCCGTCCAGGGCACCATCCCCGACTCGCTGAAGAAGGAGATGGCCGAGACCGGGTTCTTCGGCATCATGATCCCCGAGGAGCACGGCGGCCTCGGTCTCGGCGTGTTCGAGTACTGCCTGGTCGCCGAGGAACTGTCCCGGGCCTGGATGAGCGTGTCCGGTCTCCTCGCCCGCGGCAACGGCATGGGCGGTGGCTTCACGCCCGAGCAGGAGGCCGCCCTGCTGCCGAAGGTGGCGCGCGGCGAATACCTCGGCGCGTACGCCCTGTCCGAGGCGGAGGCCGGCTCCGACGTCGCCAACATCTCCTGCCGGGCCGTCCGCGACGGGGACGAATGGGTCGTCAACGGCACCAAGATGTGGTGCACCTACGCCGACGAGGCCGACTACCTGGTGCTGTTCGCCCGCACCGATCCGCACAAGGATCCGGCCAAGCCGCACCGGGGAATCAGCGCGTTCCTCGTCGAGAAGCAGCGCGGCGTCTTCCCGGAGGGGATCTCGGGCACCAAGGTCCGCAAGATCGGCTACTTCGGCTGGAGCACCTGGGAACTGTCGTTCGACAACTTCCGCATCCCCGCCGGCAAGATGCTCGGCGAGGAGGGCAAGGGCTTCTATCTCGCCGTCTCCGGGCTCGAGGTCGGCCGGGCCCACACCGCCGCCCGCGCGATCGGTCTCGCCCGCGCAGCCCTCGAGGACTCGATCGCCTACGTGCACACCCGGCGCCAGTTCGGCCGACCCATCGGCGACTTCCAGCACCTGCGGTTCAAGATCGCGAAGATGGCGGCCGACATCGAGGCGGCCCGCCAGCTCATGTACTCCGTCGCCACCGACATCGACACCGGACGCCGCTGCTCGCTCGAGGCGTCGATGTGCAAGCTCGTCGCCACCGAGATGGCCGAGCAGGTGACCAGCGAGGCGGTGCAGATCCACGGCGGCGCCGGCTACACCACCGACTTCCAGGTCGAACGGCACTGGCGCGACGCCCGCCTGACGAAGATCTTCGAAGGCACCAGCGAGATCCAGATGCGCATCATCTCCGACGAGCTGCTCGGAAGGCCGGAAACCGCATGAGCACCACCGTGACCACATCGCACACCGTCCGCGTCGGCGATCGCACCGCCGGCGCCGTCCGGATGACCGTCGATCTGCTTTCCGATTCCGGAATCGTCCTCCCCACAGGCACATTTGCTCTCGGCACCGTGGCCGCCGAGCTACTCACGCCGCGCGTGCCGGCCGCACATCGCACGGGGCTGCGCTGGACGGCGATCGCGCCGGTCACGGCGGTGGACCGGATCCGGTCGGAGGCCGTCGTCACCCGTGTCGAGGGCACCACCGCCGAGCGGTTCGTCCGCGTGCTCGACGCCGCCGGCGCCGTCCGCGAGGAGGGGACCGAGACCTGGCAGCTCGACTCGCCGGCCGCGACCGCCACCGAACTCGACTTCTGCACCCCCGCGTGGGGAGAGTTGTTGCGCGACAGCCTCGCCGACGATCCGGCCTTCGCCTCGTCGCTGGCCACCTGGGACGGCACCGTCGGCCTGCGCAGCGGCGACCGCGAGGTGCACCTGCGGATCTACCGTGGCCGCATCGTCGACGTCACCCGCCGCACCCCGCACGGGGCCACCTTCACCTTCGTCGCACCGGACCACCTGTGGGTCGATCTGGTCCTCGGTGCGCGCGACGACTTCATGCGCCGCGCGATCGGTGGCGAATTCTCCGCCACCGGGGACGGATACGAGTACCTCCGGCTCACCAAACCGCTGAACCTGATCATCGGCCACGCCCGTGCCGTCGCGAGAAAGGCCCGCTCATGATCGAGGCCCGCTACCTGGACATCGACGGAGCCCTCGGGTTCGTCGAGATCGTCACGCCCGACGGGACTCCCGCCGCCGACACGGTGCCCACCGTGCTGTGCCTCCACACCGCCGGCCAGAGCGGAGTGCAGTGGCGGCACGTCGCCCGCGACCTCGCCGTCCGCGGCTACCGCGTCCTCGTGCCCGACCTGCCCGGCCACGGCCGCTCCGAGCCGGCCCCGGCCGGACCGGTCACCAGCCTCACCACCTACGGCGACTGGCTCGGCGCCCTGCTCGACGCGCTCGACGTGCACCGGCCCTACGTGCTCGGCTGCTCCATCGGCGGCAAGCTGACCCTCGAGCTCGCCACCCGGCCCGAGCGGCCGCTCGCCGGCGCCGTCGCGATGGAGGCCGAGGCCGCCCCCGGCCGGGTCAACGTCGCCGGTCTGCGGCGCGAACTCGAGGACGTCGCCGGACCGTCGCGTGCCGAACGCACCTATCTGGGCACCCTCGCCTCCGTCGGGCATTCGGTACCCGCCGCGACGGCGCACCGGATCGCCCTCATGCACAAGCGGGAGGACCCGGAGATCTCGTCGTCCGACCTCATCGGCTGGGGCACCCACGACGTCCGCGACCGCCTGTCACAGTTGACCTGCCCCCTGCACCTCGTCGTCGGATCGGACGACCCGTGGCTCGAGCCGGCCGCCGTCGCGGACCTCGCCGACCGGATCAACGAGATCTCGCCCGGCCGCGCACGGTTCACCCGGCTCGACGGCATCGGCCACTACCCGATGGAGGAGGTCGACGACTTCGTCGCGCTCGCCGACGCCTGGCTCACCGAGCTACGTGCCGCCACCACGGAGGTGCTGTCGTGACCGCCACGACCACCGCGGGGCTCGCCGCCTTCCTCGACGACCTCGTCGCCGCCGATCCGGACGCCGTGGCCACCTACGACGTCGCCGACGGCCGGCTGCTGGCCTGCACTCGGGCCGAGCTGCGCCGCCGCGCGCAGGCGCTGCGGACCGAACTCGAGGCCGTCGGCGTCGAGCGCGGCCGGTGCGTCGCCGTCCTGCTTCCCAACTGGTCCGACGCGCTCGTGTGGCAGTTCGCGGCCGCCGCGCTCGGCGCCCACGTCATCGGGGTCAACACCCGCTACAACACCGGCGAGGTGGCCCACATTCTCACCGCCGCGCGGCCCGCGGTCGTGGCCGTCGCGGCCGGCTTCCACGGGCTCGACCTGTTCGGCACCCTGCGCGACGCGGCGGGCACCGCGACGGTGCCGCCGCCCGCCGTCGCCGTGGTAGGCGGCCCCGGCACCGACGCCGGCGATCCGACCGGGTTCGATCTCGGGGCGGGCTCCTGGTGGGCGGGCAGCGGCGACACCCGCGGGGTGCGCGCCCCGGACACCCCGGACACCGCCGTACCCACCCCGGCCGGGGTGGAGGACGATCCGGCGGATCCGCTGGCCGTCGCGTTCACCACCTCCGGCTCCACCGGCACCCCGAAGCTCGCGGCGCACCGGGACTCCGCGGTGGTGCGGCACGCCCGCGCGGACGCCGCGATCATGCGGGTCGCCCCCGGCGACGTCGCGCTGTGCGTGCTGCCGGTGTCCGGCGTGTTCGGCTACAGCACCGCGATGGCCGCCCTGGCAGGTGGCGCCACGCTGCTCATGGAGCCGGTCTTCGACGCGGCGGCGACGCTGCGCCGCATGGAGCACCTGCACGTCACGCACGTGGTCGGCGGCGACGACCTGTTCGGGCGCCTGTACGACACGTGGCACGACGAGGTGCGCGCCGACCTGTTCGCGCTGAAGTGGCTCGGTATCGCCGACTTCCTCGGCCGCTCCCACGAGATCGCCCGCTGGGCCCGTGACGAGTTCGCCGCCCACACCTCGGGGGTGTTCGGCTCGTCCGAGGTGTTCGCGCTGACTCTGCTCTGGTCGGACGACGACCCGGAGTCGGTGCGGTGGAACGGCGGCGGCCGGCCGGTCGATCCGGCGATCCGGGTGCGTATCGCCGACCCGCTCGACGACCGGGTGCTGCCGGACGGCGAGCAGGGCGAGCTGCAACTGCGCGGCCCCAACGTCGTCGACGCGTATCTCGGCAACCCGGACGCCGCCGCGCGCGCGTTCACCGCCGACGGCTGGTTCCGCAGCGGCGATCTCGCCGTCGCGACCGGCGACGGCGGCTACACCTACGTGTGCCGGATGGGAGACGTGCTGCGGCTGCGGGGGTTTCTCGTGGACCCGGCCGAGATCGAGCACCGGTTGGCCGAGCACCCCGGGGTGCGGACGGCCAAGGTAGTCGGCATCACCGGCGACGGCGGCTACACCCGGGCCGTGGGCTTCGTCGTCCCCGCCGACGACGCCGACGACCCGGCCGACTTCGATGCGGCATCGCTGAAGGAATGGTGTGCCGACACACTCGCCGCGTTCAAGGTGCCCACCGCGATTCACGTCATCGAGGCGATGCCCACCACGGTGGGCGGCAACGGCACCAAGATCCGTGCCGTGGAGCTGCGCGAGTGGGCGCAGGACTGGACCGACCGGGAAAGGGATTTCCGCCGTGACCACAACTGACGCGACCGCCAACGACGTGGTGATCTGCGAACCCCTGCGCACGCCCGTCGGGCGGTACGGCGGGGTGTTCGTCGACGTGCCCGCCACCGACCTCGCCGCTGGGGTGATCTCGGAACTGCTGGCGCGCACGGGCATCGACCCGGAGTCGGTGGACGACGTGATCTTCGGCCAGTGCTATCCCAACGGGGAGGCCCCCGCGATCGGCCGCGTCGCCGCGCTCGACGCGGGCCTACCGGTGACCGTGCCGGGCCTGCAGCTCGACCGGCGGTGCGGCTCCGGTCTGCAGGCCGTGCTCGACGCCGCGATGCGCGTGCAGACGGGCGTGGCCGACGTCGTGATCGCCGGCGGCGTGGAATCCATGAGCCGTGCCGAGTACTACACCGAATCGATGCGGTGGGGCGCCAAGGGCGCGCCGGCCGCGCTGCACGACCGGCTCGCCCGTGGCCGTGTCACCGCCGGCGGGCGCAACCATCCCGTGCCCGGCGGCATGCTCGAGACCGCGGAGAACCTGCGCCGTAAGTACGGGATCGGCCGGCGCGAACAGGACGAGCTGGCGGTCGAGTCGCACCGGCGCGCGGTGGCGGCGATCGATTCCGGGGTGTTCGCGGAGGAGATCGTGCCGGTGTCCGTGCCCCAGCGCAAGGGCGACGACCGCATCGTGGACCGGGACGAGCATCCGCGGGCCGACGCCTCCGTCGACACCCTCGCGAAGCTCCGGCCGATCATGGCGGCGCAGGACCCGGAGGCGACGGTGACCGCCGGTAACGCCAGCGGTCAGAACGACGGTGCCGCAGCGTGTCTCGTCACGACCCGCGCCCACGCGGAGCGGCTCGGTCTGCGGCCGCTGGGCCGGCTGGTGACGTGGGCGGTGGCCGGTGTCGCGCCGGCGGAGATGGGCATCGGCCCGGTGCCGTCCACCGAGAAGGCCCTGAAGCGCGCCGGCCTGACGCTCGCCGACATCGACCTCGTCGAACTCAACGAGGCGTTCGCGGCGCAAGCGCTCGCGGTGACCCGTGAATGGAACTTCGGGACAAGTGATTTCGAGCGGACGAATGTCAACGGTTCGGGAATTTCGCTCGGTCACCCGGTGGGGGCGACCGGCGTGCGCATCCTCGCCACGCTGCTGCGCGAACTCGACCGCCGCGGAGCGCGGTACGGCCTCGAGACGATGTGCATCGGCGGTGGGCAGGGCCTGACGGCGATCTTCGAGAGGGTGGCATGACGATCCGGCCGCTCGACGGTGTCCGCGTCGTCGACCTGTCCAGTTTCGTCGCCGGCCCGACCGCCGGGCGCATCCTCGCCGAACTCGGCGCGGACGTGATCCGCGTGGACCCGATCGGCGGCGCGGTCGACGGTGGTCGCTGGCCCCTCGCGGAGTCGGGGGCGAGCCTGTACTGGACGGGCCTGAACCAGGCGAAGCGGTCCGTCGCGGTGGATCTGCGCAGCGAGGACGGCCGTGCCGTCGTCACCGACCTGATCGCCGAGGCGGGCATCGTGCTCGAGAACGCGGCCCGGGCGCCCTGGCTCGCGCACGACGTGCTCGCCGCACGCCGGCCCGACCTGATCCATCTGCACATCGCCGGCAATGCCGACGGCTCGCCCGCCGTGGACTACACCGTCAACGCCGCCGTCGGCCTGCCCCTGATGACCGGACCCGTCGACGGGACGGTCCCGGTGAACCACGTGCTGCCGGCCTGGGATCTGATCACCGGGGTGCAGGCAGCCCTGGGCATCGTCGCCGCGCTGCGCCGGCGGGATCGCACGGGTGAGGGCGCCTACCTCGAACTCGCCCTCGAGGACGTCGCCGTGTCCGCGGTCGCGAGCATGGGCTGGCTGGCCGAGGCCGAGGAACGCGGGGCCGGCCGGGAGCGGCAGGGCAACGCGCTGTACGGCAGCTACGGATCGGATTTCGCCACCGCCGACGGCCGTGCCGTCATGGTTGTCGGCCTCACCGCCGCCCAGTGGCGGGGACTCGTCGAGGTCACCGGCACCGCCGAGGTGTTCGCGGCACTCGAACGGCATCGCGGACTGCGATTCGCCGACGAGGGCGACCGCTACGCGGCGCGGGACGAGATCACCGCGATCCTGCGTCCGTGGTTCGCGGCGCGCACGCTCGCCGAGATCGAGAAGGAACTGTCCGGCAGCCGGGTGCTGTGGGCGCCGTACCGGACCATGGACGAGGTGGCCGCCCGCGAGTACGCGGTGATCGAACGTGTCGAGCAGCCCGGCGTCGGTGCGGTGCCGACGGCGCGCTCCCCGCTGCGCTGGGACGGGAAGTACACCGGGGCGCGCCCGGCGCCACAGCACGGGCAGCACACCCGCGAGGTTCTGGCGGAACTCGGGCTGGGACCCGGCAGCATCGACGCGCTCCTGGATGCCCAGGCGGGGACGCCGGCGCCGTCGGCCCGGCCCGACGGGGCGTAGCACCACGCCCGCGAACACGGCGTCATTTCTCCTCCGCGAAGCCCCCGAAGAACAGCGCGACGAGCAGGTCGGTGAACTCGTCCGTCGTGTAGTCGTCGCGTCCCGGCCAGTGCATGCTCGCCCACAGTGTGTCCCGCACGGTGCGGTAGAAGATCTCGGCGGGAATGTCGGAGCGGAAGCTGCCGTCGGCGACACCGGCGGCGAGGGCGGTGAGCCAGTAGTCACGCACCGTGCGTGACGGCGCGTCGACGACGTCGAGCAGGCCGTTGTCGCGCAGGTATTGCCGGTTCTGCTGGTAGATCGCCGTCGGATGGGGATGTTCCTCGATCACGGCGAGCGTTTGCCGAATCAGGCCGCGCACCGTCTCGCGGGCGCTCGTCGATGTCTCCACCACGCGCCGGAAGCGCTGGTCGATGTCGGCCATGAAGCCGCTGAGGATCTCGGCGACGATCGCATTCTTCGATCTGAAGAAGTGGTACAGGCTTCCGGAGAACACTCCGGCGCGTTCGCCGATGTCGCGGACCGTCGTGGGGGCGATCCCCTTGGTTGCGAAGAGTTCGGCCGCGAGCCGCATGATCTCGTCGCGTCGGTCCGACGTCATGGTCACTTTCCCTTCCGTTTCGCCGGTTCGGCTCGAGTTTTCTGCCGTCCGTTCCAGCTGAGTGGGAATGGGCCGTCCCGGCGGGGCATCCGCGCCTACCGTACTGCACCAAGCGCTTGCTCAAGAAAGGTGGTGCGGACGTGCCGACGCTGGAACAGGAGTTGGAACGGGAGTTCGAGCAGTACGTCGGGCAGGTGGCCGAGCCCGCCCGGGTGGCCCGGTACGCCGTCGACGAGGCGATGATCCGGAACTGGGTGGAGGCGCACGACGACGACAACCCCGTCTACGTCGACCGGGACGCCGCCCGTGCCACCGGACGACCGGACGTGGTGTGCCCGCCCGCGATGATCTCGACGTGGGTGATGGCCGGCTACCGCCGCTGGCGCGAGGTGCAACGGCTGCGCGCCGAAGGACGGACCGAGGACTTCGCCTACTCCGCGCTGCTCGCGCTGCTCGACCGGCACGGCTTCACCTCCGTGGTCGCCACCAACGTCGAGCAGGACTACCACCGCGAACTCGTCCCGGGTGACCACGTCACCGCACACTTCACCATCGAGTCGATCTCCCCGGTCAAGCGCACCGGCCTGGGCCGCGGCTGCTTCGTCACCCTGCACAAGCGCTACGAGAACCAGCACGGCGAACTGCTCGTCGAGGAGCGATTCCGGTTGCTCCGCTTCAACCCGAACACCACCGAGGAGGCGTGATGACGGCCGTTCCCAGGTTGACCGTCACCCAGGACAACGAGTTCTGGTTCGCAGCCGCCCGCGAGGGCCGGCTCGAGATCCAGCGCTGCAGCGACTGCGGCGCACTCCGGCATCCGCCGGGACCGGCGTGCCCGAAGTGCCGCTCCTTCAAGTGGGACACCGTCGAGTCGTCGCGCCGCGGCACCCTGCACAGCTGGACCGTGATCCATCACCCGAAGGACCCGTCCTTCGACTATCCCCTCGCGGTCGGGCTGATCGACCTCGAGGAGGGCATCCGGATCGTCGCCGACATCGCCGGGGTCGAGCACGACCGGCTGCAGATCGGGATGGAGCTCGAGGTCGGCTTCGCCGAGCACGCACACGGTGAAATCCTTCCGCAGCTGCGCCTTCCGGGCGGGGGTGCCGCATGAGTCTGCCACCGGTCGTGGTCGGCACCGAGCTGCCGGCACTGGATCTGCCGCTCGATCGCAGCACCATCGTCGCCACCGCCATCGCCTCCCAGGACTTCGAGGACGTGCACCACGATCCGGGTGCGGCCGAAAAACGCGGTACGCCGGATATTTTCATGAGCATCAACTCGACGAACGGGTTCGTGGACCGTTACATCACCGACTGGGCCGGCCCGGCCGTCCGCATCCGCCGCGTCGCGCTGCGCCTGGGAGTCCCCAACTTTCCCGGCGACACCATGCGCCTGACCGGGACGGTGACCCGCGTCGACGCCGGCGCCGTCACCGTCGAGGTGCTCGGCCGTAACGCCCGAGGAACGCACGTGACCGCCGAGGTCACCGTCGCACCGTACGAAGGACAGACACGATGAGCGGCAGGATAATTCCCAGCGGGGGCTTCGCCCGCAAGGCGGCGGTCGCCGGCATCGGCGCCACCGAATTCTCCAAGAAATCCGGGCGCAGCGAATGGCAGCTGGCCTGCGAGAGTGTGCTCGCCGCGCTCGAGGACGCACAGATCGGCGTCGAGGAGGTGGACGGCTTCGCGCTGTTCACGATGGAGACCAACCCCGAGATCGCGGTCGCCCGCGCACTCGGCATCCCCGAACTGAAGTTCTTCAGCCGCATCCCGCACGGTGGCGGCGGCGCGTGCGCACCCGTGCAGCAGGCGGCACTCGCCGTGGCCAGCGGGGTCGCCGACGTCGTGGTCGTCTACCGGGCCTTCAACGAACGCTCCGGCACCCGGTTCGGCGCCGGGCCGCCGCCGTTCGCCTACACGGCCAACACCGATCAGGAATACCGCAACTGGATCAACCCCTACGGGCTGCTCACCCCCGCCCAGCAGGAGGCGTTCCTCGCCCGGCGCTACATGCACAAGTACGGGGCGACCAGCGCCGACTTCGGCCGCGTCTCGGTGCTGTCGCGCAAGCACGCCGCCGTCAACCCCAGGGCCTGGTTCTACGAGCGGCCCATCACCCTCGACGACCACCAGAACTCCCGGATGATCGCCGACCCGCTGCGGCTGCTCGACTGCTGCCAGGAGAGCGACGGCGGCCAGGCCCTGGTGATCGTCAGCACCGAGCGGGCCCGCGACCTGCCGCACCCGCCGGCCGTCGTCTCCGCCGCCGCACAAGGCGTCGGGCCCCAGCAGATCTCCATGAGCAGCTACTACCGCGAGGACATCGACGAGATGCCCGAGGTCGAGCTGGTGGCACGGCAGCTGTGGGATCAGGCCGGCATCGATCCGGACGACATCGACGCCGCGATCCTCTACGACGCGTTCACCCCGATGGTGCTGCTGCAACTCGAGGAGTACGGGTTCTGCGCCCGCGGCGAGGCCAAGGACTTCATCGCGGACGGCAACCTCGAACTCGACGGCCGCCTGCCCGTCAACACCCACGGCGGACAACTCGGCGAGGGATACATCCACGGCGTCAACGGAATCGCCGAGGGCGTGCGCCTGATCCGCGGCACGTCGGTGAACCAGCCCGGCAAGGACGTGTCGAACGTTCTGGTCACGGGCGGCTCCCCGGTGCCGCACAGCGCACTCGTGCTCTCCGCCGACAACTGACCGACCACCCATCCAGAGAAAGTCCGAACATGACCGAACGCCTCACCTATGCCCGCGCCACCCACGGCGAGGACGAAATCCGAGCGGTGGTCGACGTCCTGCGCAGCGGCCATCAGGGGCTGCGCATCGGCAAGAACGTCTTCGAGCTCGAACGCCGCATTCCCGAGCTGTCCGGGAAGCAGTACGGCGTGATGTGCAACTCCGGATCCTCCGGCCTGTACCTCGCGGTCGAGCTGCTCGACCTGCCGAAGGGCAGCGAGGTCATCACCTCGCCGTTGACCTTCTCCACCGACGTCGCGCCCCTCGTACGCGCCGGCCTGGTACCGGTCTTCGTCGACGTCGAACCGGACACGTTCAACGTCGACGTCACCAAGATCGAGGCGATGGTCACCGACCGCACCAGCGCCGTGCTCGTCCCGAACCTCGCCGGCAACTGCCCCGACTGGGACGCGATCCGGGCCGTCGCCGACCGGCACGGCCTGAAGGTGATCGAGGACACCTGCGACACCCTCGGTGCCCGGCTGCACGGCACGCCCACCGGCGCGCGTGCCGACCTGAGCGTCACCAGCTTCTCCATGGCCCACATCATCACGTGTGCCGGCACCGGCGGCATGGTCATGATGGACGACGAGCAGGCCCGCGATCGTGCACTCCTGCTGCGCCGCTGGGGGCGTCGCTCCGAGCCGAACCTGTTCGGCAACGGGGGTGGACGCGTCTTCCGGGAGGATCTGGACGGGGTCGACTACGACAACGACTTCATCTTCGATCTGCTGCCGTGGAACTTCGAACCGTCCGAACTCGGCGCCGCCTACGGCGTCGTGCAGCTGGACAAGCTCGCGCAGAACTACGAGCGGCGCCGCAAGACCTTCGCGGAGTTCACCGCCGCATACGGCGCCTACCCCGAGTTCTTCCGCACGCCGGTCGAAACCGACGGCCTCGACACCGCCTGGCTGTGCTATCCCGTCACGGTCTCCGCCGACGCCCCGTTCTCCCGCAGTGACCTGCAGGAGTTCGTCGAAGCGCAGGGCATCGACACCCGAACCGTGTGGAGCGGCAACATCACCCGCCATCCCATGATGGCGGGCGTCGAGCACCGCGTGCCCGACGAGGGGCTGCCCGAGGCCGATGCGGTGTTCGAACGCGGCATGACGCTGGGCATGAGTCACGGGCTCTCCGACGAGGAGGTCACCCGCGTGACCGGCGCGATCCACGCCTTCGCCGCGAAGTGGCGGTGACCGTCGTGCCGTCCCGTTTCACCGGCCGGATCACCGCCGGCCCCGGCCTCGTCGACGAATCAGGGCTCGAGGTCCGCGGGCTCGACAACCGACAGTGGACCCGACCGGAGGTACCCGCATGAAACCCGTGATCGTCGACGCCGCACGCACCCCCTTCGGCAAGCGCGACGGCTGGATCTCCGGCCTGCACGCCGCCGAGCTGCTCGGACTCGCGCAACGCGGCGTGCTCGACCGGCTCGGCGTCGATGCCGCCCTCGTCGAGCAGGCCGTCGGCGGGTGTGTCACCCCGATCGGGGAGCAGTTCGGCAACATCACCCGCACCGCGTGGATGCACGCGGGCCTGCCCTCCCACACCGGGACCACCACCATCGACGCCCAGTGCGGCACCGCGCTGCAGGCGGTGCATCTCGTCGCCGGGCAGATCGCGCTCGGCACCTTCGAGGTCGGCCTGGCGTGCGGCGTCGAGCTGATGTCGCGGGTCCCGCTCACCTACAAGGTCGGCACGGGCGCCGGCACCCCGCGACCGGCGTCGTGGTCGGTGGACACCCCCGACCAGTACACCGCGGCCGACCGCATCGCCCGGCACCGCGGCTTCGCCCGCGAGGACCTCGACGCGTTCGGCCTGCGGTCGCAGCAGCGGGCGCGCGACGCCTGGGATGCCGGGTGGTTCGACCGGCAGATCATCCCCATCGCCGTCCCCGGCGACGACGGCAGCACCACCGTCACCCGGGACCAGGGACTGCGCGAGACCAGCACGGAGGCGCTCGCGCGGTTGCGTCCCACGATCGAGGGCGGCCTGCACACCGCCGGCACCTCGTCGCAGGTGTCCGACGGCGCGAGCGCCGCGGTCCTGATGTCCGAGGACAGGGCACGAGAACTCGGTGCGGCGCCGCGGGCCCGGCTGCTCGCGCAGTGCGTCATCGGCGGCGACACCGAGTTCATGCTCGACGGCCCGGTGGCCGCGGCGCAGATGCTGTTCGACCGCACCGGGATGACGGTCGCCGACGTGGACCTGTTCGAGGTCAACGAAGCCTTCGCGGCCGTGCCGATGTCGTTCGCCGAGGTGCTCGAGATCGACCCGGACGTGCTCAACGTCGGCGGCGGTGCCATCGCCCTCGGCCACCCGGCCGGCGCGACGGGAATCCGGTTGCTGGCCACCGCGATCGACGAGCTCGAACGCCGGAACCGGCAGGTCGCGATGATCGCCATCTGCGCGTCCGCCGCCACGACGTGCATGATTCTGGAACGGATGTAGGCCATGACGATCGCACTCGACGCCGACCACCGCGACCTCGCCGACTCCGTCGCGGGCCTCGCCCGTCGCCACGCCCCGATCGAACGCACCCGGGCCGCATTCGCCGACCTCGCGGCGGGCAAGCGACCGGAGATCTGGGATGCGTGCGTCGCGCAGGGCCTGCACGCCCTGCACCTACCCGAGGAGCACGGCGGCGGTGGGGCGGGACTGCCGGAACTCGCGGTCGTGGCGGAGCAGTTCGGCCGCGCCCTCGTTCCCGGCCCGTGGGTGCCGACCGTACTGGCCGGGGCGTTGGTCGCCACCCTCCCGCCCGAGGGCCTCGTCGCGGACCTGCTGCGGCGGTTCGCCGAGGGCGCGACCGGCGCCGCCGTCACCACCCCCGGCCTCGTCGCGACCGCGTCGGGGCAGGGATGGACGGTCACCGGTGTCTCCGAGCCGGTGCTCGGGTTGCCGGGCGCCGACGAGGTGATCGTGCGCGCCACCGCCGACGGCGCGCCCGTGTGGTTCCGGCTCCCACCGGCGGCCGGGGAGGTCGAGGTCGCCGACGGCGTGGACCTCACCCGGTCGGTGGGACGACTGCGGCTGTCCGGTGCGGTGGTCATGCCCGAGGACCTGCTCCCGGCGATCGCCGACGAGGACGTGCACCTGATCGTCAATACCGTGCTCGGCGCCGAGGCCGCCGGGATCGCGGCGTGGGCGCTGGACACCGCCGTCGACCACGTCCGCAACCGTCACCAGTTCGGCCGCCCCGTGGGCAGCTTCCAGGCCGTGCAGCACAAGGCCGCGATGATGCTGGTGCGCAGCGAGATCGCCCGCGCGGCGGCGTGGGACGCCGCCCGCTCGGTGCGCCAGGATCGGAAGCAGCAGCGTCTCGCGGCGGCGCAGGCGGGGCTGACGGCTGTGCCGGCGGCCGTCGACGTGGCGCTCGAATGCGTCACGTTGCTCGGCGGTATCGGCTTCACCTGGGAACACGACGCGCACCTGTACTCGCGACGGGCACTGTCGATCGCCTCCGTCGCCGGCCCGGAGGACGTCTGGGCACGCCGGCTCGGTGAGCTCGCGCTGTCGGGCGAGCGCGACTTCTCCTTCGTCGAAGCCGATGCGCTACCGGAGCTGCGTGCGCAGGTCGGCGCCGTCCTCGACGAGGTACGGGCACTGCCGGACGACGCGGTGCGCAGCGACGGCTGGGCGCCGGCACGCGGCGGGGCACGTCGCGCCCGGCTCGCCGAGGCCCGACTCGTCGCCCCGCACTATCCCCGGCCCTACGGCCTCGCTGCCGGACCGCACGAACAGGCCGTGATCGCGGACGAATTCGCGCGCCGCGGCCTCGAACTACCGACCACCGTCATCGGCGAGTGGGCCCTGCCCACCCTGCTGCGGCACGGCACCGAGGACCAGCAGCGGCGTTTCGTCACCCCCACCCTGCGCGGCGAGATCGTCTGGTGCCAGTTGTTCAGCGAGCCGGGCGCCGGCTCGGACCTCGCCGGGTTGTCCACCCGCGCCCGCAAGGTGGACGGCGGTTGGGTCCTCACCGGACAGAAGGTGTGGAATTCGATGGCCCACGAGGCGGATTGGGGAATCTGCCTGGCTCGCACCGATCCCGAGGCGCCCAAGCACGAGGGCATCTCGTACTTCCTCGTCGACATGCGCAGCGAGGGGCTCGACGTGCGGCCACTGCGACAGGCGACCGGACGGGCGGAGTTCAACGAGGTGTTCTTCGACGACGTCTTCGTCCCCGACGACTGCCTGGTCTCGGAACCGGGGCAGGGCTGGCGCCTCGCGGTGACCACCCTCGCCAACGAACGGCTCAGCATGGGCGCACAGCTCGCGCACGGTGCGGCCGCGCGGGTGCGCGACGTCGTCGAGTCGGGGCGCTACGCCGCCGCCCGCGACGACGCATTGCGCGTCCTCGGCCGCAACACCGGCCGGGAGATGGCCCTGTCGGCGATGAACCTGCGCAGCGTGCTGCGCCGGTTGTCCGGTCTCGACGCCGGGGCGGAGATCAGCGTGCAGAAGGTCTTCAGCGCCATCGCCCAACGCGACGGCTCGCGCGGGCTGGTCTCGCTGCTCGGTCCGCTCGGCGCCGTCGACGAGGGCGGGCACATGATCGACCACATCGGCCTGCCCGCGGTGCTCTTCGGCGGCGGCACCATCGAGATCCAGCTCAACGTGATCGCCCGTCGCGTGCTGGGTCTGCCGCGCTGACACCGAATCCATCACACGAACCTGGAGGGGCCATGCACCCGGAACTGTCCGACAATTCACGTCGGCTCCGCACCGAGCTGCGGAACTACTTCGCCGAGATCATCGACGACGACGATCGACGCGCCCTCGTCGACCAGACCGAGGGCGGTCCCGTGTTCGACCGCATCCTGCGGCGGATGGGCCGCGACGGGTGGCTCGGTCTCGGCTGGCCCACCGAATACGGCGGCCGGGGTGAGGATCCCGAGGCCCTGTACGTGTTCTACGACGAGGTGATCCGCGCCGGTGCACCGCTGTCGCTGGTCACCCTCAACACCGTCGCGCCGGCGCTGATGAAACACGGGACCCAGGCGCAGAAGGACTTCTTCCTGCCGCCGATCCTGGCCGGTGAACTGATCTTCGCCATCGGCTACACCGAACCGAACGCGGGCACCGACCTCGCCTCGCTGCAGACCCGCGCCCGCATCGAGGGCGACGAACTGGTCATCAACGGCAACAAGATCTTCACCAGCGCCGGCGTCTACGCGGACTGGGTCTGGCTGGCCGTCCGCACCGATCCGGACGCGCCGCGGCACCAGGGCATCTCGGTGGTGCTGGTACCGACGTCGGCGCCCGGGTTCTCGGTGACCGAGATCCACACCGTCGGTGGCATCAGCACCTCCGCCACCTACTACGACGACGTCCGCGTGCCGCTGACCAACGTCGTGGGCGAGCTGAACCAGGGCTGGGGCCTGATCACCAACCAGCTCAACCACGAGCGGGTCGCGCTCGCGGCCCGCGGCGGCATCGCGAACGAGCTGTACGACGCCGTGCTCGCCTGGGCGCAGTCCGAGCCCCTGGGCGTCGGGACCGTCTACGACTTGCCCTGGGTGCGCACCAATCTGGCGGAGACGTACGCACTGCTCAGTGCCGCCGACCTCGTCAACCTCCGGCTCGTCGCGGACGTCGCCGCGAACACCCTCGGCGGCGGTGACTCCGCGGCCGCCAAGATCTTCGGCACCGAGGCGGTCGTCACCGCCTACGGCAAGATGCAGGAGATCCTCGGTGTCCGTGGCCTGCTGCGGCCCGGTAGCCCCGGAGCCGTCGTCGAGGGACGCGTCGAAACCCTGGCGCGCAGAGCCCAGAACAACACGTTCGGCGGCGGCACCAACGAGGTGATGCGCGAGATCGTCGCTGCCAAGTGCCTCGGCATGACGCTCGCCGCCCGTCGCCGCACCGACGCCCCCACCAGCACGAGGAGCTGACATGGATTTCGAACTCGACGAGGACCTGACGAGTGTGCAGGATCTGGCGTCCCAGCTCTTCCGGCAGCTCGCGCCGGTGGAGCGGGTCGTCGAGGTGGAGCAGAACGAGGGCGGTTTCGACGCGACGCTGTGGGGTGCCCTCGCCGACGCGGGCCTGCTCGGCATCGCGGTGCCGGAGGAGTCCGGGGGTGCCGGGATGGGTCTGCTCGGCCTGAGCACCGTGCTCGAGCAGCAGGGTCGGCACGTGGCGCCGGTACCGCTGTGGTCGGTGACGGCGGCCGCCTCGGCGATCGCCCGGTTCGGCACGGCCGAGCAGGTCGAACGCCTGGTCCCCGGCATCGTGGACGGATCCCGGCCGGTCGTCGCGGCATTCGACGCCCCCTACGGTGAACTCACGTCGCTGTCGGCGGTGAGCAAGGGCGACGACCTGGTCGTCAGCGGAACCGTCGCCGGTGTGCCCGCCGCAGCCGTGGCCGCCGCGACGACCGTTCCGGTCCGGTGCGACGACGGTTCGCTCGCCGTCGTGGTGATACCGACCGGGGCGGACGGCGTCACGGTGGAACCGGTCGCCGCGACCGACCGGGGCAGCTTCGCCAACGTCCGGTTCGACGACGTCGTCGTGCCTGCAGTCGATCGTCTGCCGGGCGACGGCGCGGAGACGGTCGCCTGGGTGCGCCGCCGGATCCAGCTCGCGCTCGCCGCGGTGCAGCTGGGCGTGTGTGAGCAGGCGCTGCAGACGACGGCCGAATACACCTCGCAGCGAATTCAATTCGGCCGGCCACTGTCGACCAACCAGGCGGTGGCGGTGCGCGCCGCCGATGCCTACCTCGACACCGAGGCGATCCGGCTCACCACCCGGCGGGCGGCGTGGCTGCTCGACGCCGGACGGGAGCAGGAGGCCGAGTCCGCGGTTCTCGTCGCCAAATGGTGGGCGTCGCGGGGCGGTCTGCGGGTGGTGCACGCGACGCAGCACCTGCACGGTGGTATCGGTGCCGACGTGGACTACCCGATCCACCGCTACTTCCTGTGGGGGCGGCAGTTGTGCTTCACCCTCGGCGGTGCGGACGCGACCGCGGCCGCGCTGGGAGACGTCCTCGGGTCCGCGCCCAGGATCGGGGCACCCGTATGACGAACGACGGGCAGTCGGCGCTCGTCACCGGCACGCGCTGGAGCGCCGCGGAAGGTTCTGCTGTCGTCACGGTCTCGCGCACGCTACCGGGCGGTGACGAATGACCGGGACCACCGACGTGCCCACGGACCTGCGGGAGGCGACCGCGGAACTCGTCGCCGCGACCCGCGCGCTGATGCTGGCCGCGGCGACGACGACGGCGGACGCCGACACCGTCCGCGCCGCCCGCGCAACGATCGCCGAACTGGCCGAGACCCTCGGCAGCCGGCCGCGTCCGCGGGTGCTGCGTCCCCCGTTCGGCGGACCGTCGCGGTCCAGGGACACGGGCGGGCGCGAGCCGTGGGCGCTGTTCACCCACAACCCGATGGGCATTCCGCTCGAGATCTACTTCGGCGCGGACGAGGCGCGGGCCCGGCTGGTCGCGAACGCCCTGCACGAGGGCCCGCCCGACAGCGTGCACGGCGGGTTCAGCGCCCACCTGCTGGACTGCATGCTCGGCACCCTCATGCAGGCGCGGGGCAGCCGTTCGCTGACGGCGTCGCTCGACCTGCGCTACCTGCGGCGTACGCCGCTCGACGAGCCGCTGGATCTGTATTCGCGGATCGTCGAGACCGAGGGCCGGAAGACCGTCGCCGAGGGCTGGATCGAATGCCGCGGTGAGCGCACGGTCGAGGCGCGGGGAGTGTTCGTTCGCGTGGAGGAATGACCGGTTCCGTCGACGGAACATTTGCAGGGAAAGCGAATTCACGGCGCGCCGGACGGCCTCCGGCGCGCCGTCGCGTTCTAGTTCACGACACCCAAGCGCGTTCGGTGCGACAGGCGGGTCCGCGCGGTGGAACCGGACCGGCCGGGGGTGAGCACCCGTGAGGTGCGGCGCGCGGCGGCCCAGACCATCGGTGCGATGTGGGCGAGTTCGACCGTTCCGCGGCACGCCACCGAGATCGCACCCACGACGCCGTCGGGGCCGACGACCGGTGCGGCGACGGCGCTGATGGACATCGGGCACGAGTGGCCGGGCACGAACGCGAGACCCTGCCGCTGGCGCACGCGGTTCAGGCGGTCGTGCAGGGCCGACAGGTCGGCCCGGGACCGTACGTGCGGTCCGGCCGTCATGAGGGCGTCGACCCGCTCCGGCTCGAGGCCGGCGAGCAGCGCCCGTCCGCTGACGGTGCTCTCGGCCGGCAGACGGGTTGCCACCTGAGAAGGGATGCCCGCGCTGGCCGCGCCCCCGATCCGGTCGAGGAAGTACACGGACGAGCCTTCGAGCACGGTCAGGTGCGCGACTCCGCCCGTGCCGATCTGCAGGTCGTTGAGCATCCCCGCGGCCGCGGCGCGCAGCTGCGAGTAGTCCCGGGGCCGGGCCATCGTCTGCATCCGCAGACCGGGGCCGTATCCGCGGGAGTCGTGTTCGACCCAGTGGAGGTCGACGAGTTGGGTGAGGAGGCGGAAGACGGTCGAGCGGGGCAGCCCGGTGGCGGCCGTGATCTCCTCGAGGAACATCCGGTCGGGACCGGACGCGAAGACGTCGAGGATCTGGGTGAACCGCTCTGCGACACTGGGGCGCTGCTCGCGCGGCATGTCCGGCAACGGAATCGGGTCACTATGCATCACAGTCAATGTCTGGCCTCCTTCAACTCACATTACCTAGCACTTGCTTGGTGCGCTACGCGGAACACCGGCGCTCCCACCCGGCGGGAACGGAACGCGTCTGCGGTGAGCGCTCCGACGGAATGCGATCGAACAGAGTCGAGGCGTTTCCGCCGTGGCGACGAATCGCGTACCCGAGGGGTCCCGACCGGGGCCGGAGGCGCCGTCGCCGGACCGGCGCGGCGGTTCTTCCGGGCGACGATCGGTGCCGGTCGCCCCGCCCCGGCGGGATGCCGTCATGGGAGCTTGGTGCGCACGCCGGTGGTGTCCAGGGCTGCGACGCTGCGGGCGGAGAATGTACGGTCGGCGGGACGATCGGCGAAATATCCGGAGACCTGTACGTCGAGCTCGTCGACGGTGAAGACCCCGGAGCCGGCGGTAAATCGGTTCTCCACCACCGGCGGAGCCATCAGCGCCACCATGTCGCCGTAGACGACGAAGACCTGCCCGTTCACGCGGCTGGACGCGGGGCACGCCAGGTAGGCGACGAAGGTTGCCACCCGCTCGGGAGCCAGGATGTCCACGGGCGAACCGGACGGGTCTTCGTCGAAGACGTGCGCGGTCATCCCCGTGCGGGCCCTCGGGGCGATGGCGTTGGCGGTCACCCCGTACCGGGACAACCCCTGTGCCGCGGCCAGGGTGAGGGCGACGATCCCGGACTTGGCGGCGGCGTAGTTCGATTGCCCCGCCCCACCGAAGAGGAACGCCTCCGACGTGGTGTTGATCAGCCGTCCGTACACCGGTGAACCCGACGACTTCGATTGCGCACGCCAGTATCTCGCCGCCGCGGTGGTCAGTGCCGCATGCCCCTTCAGGTGCACGCGGATCACCTCGTCCCACATCCCTTCGGTCATGGTGACCAGCATCGCGTCACGGATGATGCCGGCGTTGTTCACCACGACGTCGAGGCTGCCGAACCGGTCGACGGCCGCGTCGACGAGACGGTCGCCGAGCGACCAGGTTCCGACGTCACCTTCGACGGCGATCGCCTTGCCACCTCGCTCCTCGATCTCGGCGGCAACGGTGTGTGCAGCGGCTCCGATGTCGTTCACGACGACGGCTGCGCCCCGTGCGGCGAGTGCCAGTGCCTCGGCCCGGCCCAGGCCGGACCCGGCTCCCGTCACCACGGCGGTGCGGCCGGTCAGGTCCGTGTCACTCACGGCGTCTCCTTGCTTCGGTGGATGTCGGCCCCATGGGCCGGGGACGAGGGGTCCGCACGGGCGCGGACTGCCCTGCAGGGCGGCTCGCACCTCCGGTAGTCGATCCTGTCGACGGGGAGCGCACGACTTCGGGTGCTCGGTGCCGGGAAGGCCGCCGGGTGTCCGCCCCGCAGCGTAGCCGACCCCCGGAGGCGCGTTCAATAGAATCATGTTCCTCCCTATCCGAAGCTCGCTGGTCATCCGGTCCATAGTGGTGCTCGTTCAAGAACCCAACTTCTGGAATACATGACCTCGAGAAGTAGAACAAAATTCTATTTCGCTGACCGGGACTGCCGGTCGCGACCGTGCCGGCGGGGGTACGACGCGGCCGCGGCGGCGGTCTCGTCGCCACCAGGCTTCCGTGTCCCGGAGGAGGAACGCCGGCGAGGTCATGAAGACAATCGTCGCGAAGAACCTCGGGTTGTGACCCCGGCATCGCTGTGGCGGGGACACGCTAGTCTGCGCGGGTGAGTTCCGCAGCCGCCGGCGTGCCCATGAACCCGGACGACATGACGCCCGCGCAGTTGCGGCGACGTGACCGGATCACCGAGGCCGTCGTCGAGATGCTCGAGGAAACGAGCCCGGACAGCATCCAGATGCGGGACGTGGCCGTGCGTTCCGGGGTGGCGCTCGGCACCCTGTACCGCTACTTCCCGGCCAAGCCGCAACTGCTCGCCGCCGCGATGGTGGCCTGGAACGAGCGCCTGTCGCAGCGGCTCGCCACCGAGCGCCGGCGCCGGCCGGACCGCGATGCCCCGGCGTCGGCGGAGGATGTGGTGGAGCGTGTCGTCCGGTTGTACGTGCGGCAGATGAAGGCGTTCCAGCGGGGGCCGCACTTCGCCCGCCTGGAGGTCGAGTTGCAGACCTCCCGGGATCCGTATGTGGTGGAGACGCTGGTCGAGCGGTCGGCGGTCAACCGTTCGGCCGTCTTCGAGGCCATGGAGGGGATTCCGGCGGAACGGGCACGGCTGGCGTCGCTGGTGATCGGCAGCACCATGCTCAACTCGCTGGTGCTGTGGACGACGGATCGCATCAGGTTCGCCGAGGCGCTGCGCAACGTCGAGGACGTGTGCCGGCTGGTGCTGAGCGACCGTCCCGCCGCGAGCTGACGACGGTGCGCGCAGGACGATCGGATCCCGGTGCGGCACAGCTCGTCACGGGTCCGGTCGCGATCACGCCTGCGCGTCCACAGGGGCGCGCTCCGCCATCCGCTCGCTGCCGTCGCGGAGATCGATCGCGCGACGCAGCGGCCTGCACCGCATCGGGCTGCGACCCGGGGCGCCGCACCGCACACCGGCGCTGGGGGCCGTGAACCGGCCCCGGCCTCCACCGCCGCGCGGCTGTTCCTCGACCTGCTGTGACCCGGCGGTCCGACCCGGCGGGGAGCGGCCCGCTCAGTGCCCGGGCGTCCGGTACGCGGCGTTGCGGTGCACCGCGTCGTCCATCTCCTGGGGGGTGAGCAACCGGATCGGCACGGAACGCGCGATACCCGACGCCCGGGTGCGGAACTCGAGCGTGGCCGCCGCGAGATCGTCGGGCACCTCCCCGATGACGTAGAGGTCGTGCCCGCCGAGCGCGAAGTGCACGGACTCGACGCTGCCACCGACACTCTCGACCA
This sequence comes from Rhodococcus sp. 14C212, assembly GCF_011058195.1. Lineage (NCBI taxonomy): Bacteria > Bacillati > Actinomycetota > Actinomycetes > Mycobacteriales > Nocardiaceae > Rhodococcus > Rhodococcus sp. 14C212. The sequence continues at coordinate 114,685 of NZ_JAALEH010000003.1, forward strand.
TCTCGGTGATGGCGGAACTACGGACGGACCCCCCCTCCGAGAGCAGCCCCTGCGCGCCCTCCGGGGTGTAGGTGACCTGCCACAGGTACTTCGGCATGTTCTCAGCTCCTCGGCTGTCGGACCATTGCATGGTCGGGCTCGTGGACCATCCCATCGTCGGCCCGCAGGCCCCGTCGCGGGGTGGTTTCCGCCGGAACCGGCGTAGGTTCGTGATCGAACATCCGCCACCGTCCGCCGAGGAAAGGACCACGCCGTGCCCGAAGCCCCGCTGCCGCAGGCCGTCGCCGAGATGCTGGCCCAGCCGAATTACGCCACGATCAGCACGTTGCGCGCCGACGGACATCCGGTGTCGGTGCCCACCTGGTATCTGTTCGAGAACGGCCGCATCCTGGTCAACATGGACGCCGGCCGCACCCGTCTCGGGCACCTGCGGCGTGATCCCCGGGTCAGTCTCAGCGCCATGGACCCGGCGGACTGGGTGACGCACGTGAGCATCCAGGGGCGCGTCACGGAGTTCGCCGACGACTCGGAGCTGACCGACATCGACCGCATCGCGCGGCACTACACCGGTAAGCCCTACGGGGTGCGCAACCGGCCGCGGGTGAGTGCCTGGATCGAGATCGACCGCTGGCACGCGTGGGGCCGGCTCAAGGACGTCGCCTGACCCGGCTCCACGGGCGGCCGGGTCACACGAGCCCGGCCGCCTTGGCCACCTTGCGGATCTGGAAGGAAAGGACGATCAGCAGCACGCCGAACAGGATGGCGTAGATACCGAGCAACCAGATCAGGCTGATGATGCCGCTGCCCGGGAAGATCAGGAGCACGACGCCGAGCAGGACGGCCAGGATCCCGGCGAACAGCGACCATCCCCACCCGGAGTTCGGGACCTTCCGGAAGCTCAGCGCACCGATGATGCCCGTGACGCCGAACAGGATCGCGTAGAACGCGATGATGTACAGCACCACGAGTGCGGTGGCCGCGGGCCAGACGAGGGCGACGATGCCGGCGGCGATGGAGACCAGGCCCATCGCGAGCCACCAGCCCCAGCCGTCGAGGCGGGCCCGGTCGCGAATCGCGTGGTAGACGAGTACGACGCCGTCGACGATGGCGTAGATGCCGAACACCACCACCAGGGCCCAGACGGTGATCTCCGGCCATACCAGGGCGACGACACCGAACAACACGGCGAGGATGCCCCGGATCAGCACCAACCACCACATCTGTTTGAACAGGGGACTGAACTGATCGTTTGCGGTGAAAGCTCTCTCGGACACGGCCACTCCTAGGATGCGGTCTCGTAGTTCGGGCACAGCGTAGGCCCGCGCCGCCCCTGCCGCCTGCCGAATGACGATCCGATTCCCAGTCGTGACGAGCGTTACCGTGGAGCGATGGCTCAGGTGCGGATCGGGATCTCCGGCTGGCGGTACGCCGAATGGCGCGGCGACTTCTACCCGGCGGGGCTGGTGCAGCGCCGCGAACTCGAGTACGCCGCGGAGCGATTCGGATCGATCGAGATCAACGGCACCTTCTATGCGCTGCAGCGGCCGTCGAGCTTCCTGCGGTGGCGGGACGAGACACCGGACCGGTTCGTCTTCGCCGTCAAGGGCGGCCGGTTCGTCACCCACATGAAGCGTCTCGTCGACGTGGACGACGCCCTCGCCAACTTCTTCGCCTCCGGTGTGCTCGCCCTCGGTCCCAAGCTGGGACCCGTGCTGTGGCAACTGCCGCCCTCCTTGGCATTCGAGCCGGAGCGGATCGCCGGGTTCGTCGAGCGGTTGCCCGCTTCGACGGCCGAGGCCGCGGCGCTCGCGGCGCGGCACACGGACAAGGTGCGCGAGGACCGGGTGTGGACCGAGATCGACACGGACCGGCCGATCCGGTACGCGCTCGAGGTGCGCCACCCGAGCTTCACCGACGAGGAGGCGGTCGCCCTGCTCCGCCGGCTCGGCGTCGCCCTCGTCGTCGCGGACACCGCGGGCCGGTTCCCGTTCCTCACCGAGCCGACGACGGACCTCGTCTACGTGCGGCTGCACGGCGACACCGAGCTGTACGCGAGCGGGTACGCCCCCGAGGCGCTGGACGTGTGGGCGGCCCGGATCCGCGGTTGGCGCTCCGAGGGGCGCGACGTGTACGTGTACTTCGACAACGACATCAAGGGTTACGCGCCGTGGGACGCGCTCGAGCTGCAACGCCGGGTGTGACACGGATGTCGGTCCCGGCTGGCAGGCTGACGGCGACACGTCGGCAACGTGGGAGGACAACGTAGGAGGACATCGTGTGGCCAACGCAGTGGCCGGAGATCGCACGCGACATTGCGGATCACACGGCGACCGCGCTCGCCGCGGCCCGGACGCAGTCGGTGCCGGGGTGGGAGGACGCGGTGACCGAGCTCGCCGCGTTGCCGTACGAGCAGGTTGCCGGGGTGCACGCGACGATGATGCGGGAACTGCTCGAGGAGTTGCATCCGGACGGGCTGACCGGCGAGGACGTGCAGACGGTGCTGGAGCGCAGCGCGCGCACGGCGTCGATGTGGCTGCCGTCGCTGCAGCCGGACATGCTGGTTTCGGTGCTCACCGGCACGCTCGGGGTGTTCGATCCCGACGCGCCGAAGGCTCGCCCCGACGAGTACCTGCGCGCGGGACTGGTCGTGCTCGCGGATCTGCTCGCGGCACGCCGGGTGGGTCCCGAGCCCTACCTGCGCCGCGCGCTGGGCGAGATCGAACGCGCCGAGACGATCGAGCTGCCCTGACGTCCCGGATCAGGGCCGGGTCTGCGCCTCGACCGTGCGGGTGAGGCGCCGAAGCAGGGCGGTGAGGGTGTCGAGTTCGCCGGCGGTGAATCCGTCGAGCAGGTGGCGTTCCCGGGTGACACGGCGCGGGAACTCGATGTCGACCACGGCTCGTCCCGCATCGGTGAGTGCGAGCAGGACCACGCGGCCGTCCCGCTCGAAGCGCTGACGTTCGACGAGGCCGAGCCCGACGAGGCGGTCCGCGTGCTTGGTGGTGGAAGCGCCGCTCAGTCCGGTGACGGAGGTGACTTCGCTGGCCCGCAGCGGTGATTCGCTGCGGGCGAGGGCGCAGAGCACCTCGAATTCGGGGCGCGTGACGCCGCTGGGGACGAGTTCGCGGTCCAGTTGGGCGAGCACCAGGGAGCTGATCCGCGTGATGCGGCCGACGACGTCGATGGGTCGCGTGTCGATGTCGGGGTGCGTCTCGGCCCAGCCGACCCGCACGCGGTCGACGAAGTCCTCGGGCTGGGTGGCGTCCGTCATGGGCCCATTCTAGCGATGAGTCTCACAATCGATTTATATTTAATTTATACGTGAAGTATCTACACTGGGGGAGTGCCCCTCGCTACCTCTGCCCCGGACCGCAGCCGCCTCCGTCACTCGCGGATCGCCCTCGCGCACTCCCTCTCGCCGACGGCGTGGCGCGAGTCGCTCGAGTTCCGCAGTGCGGACGCCACGCGCGCTCCGGCGCTGCGCGTCGGGGCGGCAGTTCTCGTAGTCCTCGTCGCGGGAGGGCTGCTGGATCTGCCGCATCTGGCCGGCTTCGCCGCCCTCGGTGCACTCGCCTCGGCGTTCGGCCGGTACGAGCCTTACTCGCAGCAGGCCGGCAAGGTCGCGGTGGTCGGCCTCGGGGTGGTCGGGTACGCCGCACTCGGTGCCGCCGTGGGGACCACCGGTGCGGCCATGTGGACGCAGATCGCGGTGCTCTCCGTCGCGGCCGCGATCGCCTTCTGGATCCTCGGGGCCTTCCGGCTGTCCGGCCCCGGCCCGGTGATCCTCATCTTCGCCGCGGCCGGCGCCGCCGGATTCGCCCGCACCGCCGTGGACGTGCGCGACGTGGTCGTCGCGACGGCCCTCGGCGCGCTCGTCGGCTGGGCCGTCGCGATGCTGCCCGCACTGCATCACCCGCACGGTCCCGCCCGGCTCGCCGTGGCCCGGGCCCTGGCGGCGGTGGCGGCGATCGAACGCGACGGCGAACGGGCCGTGCCGGGCGCCCGGGCCGCGATCGCCCGCGCCCACGTGGTTCTCGCGCTCGGGTCCCGTCGCCGGGCGGACCGGCACACCCACGAACTGCTCGCGCTGCTCGGCGCGGCCGAGACGGTCGTCGAGGGGGCCGCGTCCGGCGTCGCGGCCGATCGCGTCGCCGAATTCGCCCTGTTCGAGGCCGAGCTGCGCAAGGTGCGGCGCGACATCGCGATTCCTCGCGTCGATGCGGCGGGGGCGCCGGTCCTCGAGCGGCCCGCCGGGTTCGTACGAGAGGGATTTGCCCGGGTGCGTGATCGCGCGCTTCTCGTCGGTGCGGGCCGGGTGCTGCTCGCCGCGCTGATCGCGGGCTGGTTCGCCGAGGCCGCCGGTCTGCAGCACCCGCTGTGGGCGACGATGGGCGCGATGGCCGCGTTACAGGGGGCCAACTACCGGCACACCGTGCAGCGCGCGATCCAGCGGTTGCTCGGCAACGTCGCAGGCGCGGTGCTCGCCGCCGCGCTGCTCGCGCTGTCCCTCGACTACTGGCCGTACGCGCTGGCCATCGTCGTCCTGCAGACGGTGGCGGAACTGTACGTGATGAAGAACTACGCCGCGACGTCCGTCGCGGTGACCGCGATGGCGCTGCTCCTCACCGGTCTCGGGTCGTCCGTCGGGCCGGAGATCGCGCTGAGCCGGATCGCCGACACCCTCGTCGGCGTGGTGGTCGGCGTGCTCGTCGCGGCCGCGACGATCGACCGCTCCGACCGGCACCACCTCACGGCCGCGCCGGCGCGCTGAGTGAGCCCCGCGCGCCGGCGCGCTGAGTGGAACCCGGATCGTGGGTCACCCGCTAGCATCGGGGCATGCGCGTGCGCAGGATCGTCGACCTGAGCCGCACCGTCTCCGGCGACACCCAGGTCTACCCGGGCGATCCCGTGCCGGTGCTCACGCCGCACGCGACGCTCGAGCGCGACGGGTACAACCTGCTGCGGGTGGAGATCGGCTCGCAGACCGGAACGCACGTCGACGCCCCGCTGCACATGCGCGCCGGGGCCGCGCCGATCGACAAGGTTCCGCTCGACCGCTTCGTCGGTCGGGGAGTCGTGCTGGACGTCCGGGGCCTGCCGTCGCGCACCGCGGTGACGCGACAGCACCTCGTCGACGGAGTGGCCGGCGGACCGGACCCGGGTCCCGGCGACATCGTCCTCGTGCATACCGGGTGGGCCGAGCACTACGACACCGATGCCTACTTCGAGCACCCCTGCCTGTCGGAGGACGCGTGCCGGTGGCTGCTCGGGCGGGGCGTGCGCACCATCGGCCTCGACGCCCCGAGCATCGATTCCGCCCTCGGCAGTGACTACCCCGCGCATCGGCTCGTCGCCGAGGCCGGCGGCATCGTGTGCGAGAACCTGTGCAACCTCGAACTCGTCGACTTTCCCGATCCGCTGATCAGTCTTCTTCCGCTGCGGCTGCGGGACGCGGACGGCGCCCCGGTGCGGGCCGTGGCGATCGCGCTCGAGCCGTGATCAGGGCACCTGCGTCGCGACGATGCGTGCGGTGCCGTACGCCGCGGTACCGAGCGTGACGACCGCGAACGCCACGATCCACACCGCCGTCGGCATCCGGGTGAGCCACCGCAGCTGATCCGCGTCGGAGCCCTGCCCGCGGCCGCGCCGGTGGGTGCGCGCCAGTTCGAGCACCGGCCGGGTGGCGCCGAACAGCAGCACCCAGGTGGTCAGGTACGCGACGGTGTAGCGCACCAGCTCGTCGCCGTAGTACGCGGCGGTCCCGATCACCGCGCCGGCCGCCAGCACCGAGACGAATCCGAAGAAGTTGCGGATCAACAGGATCAGCAGGGCGAGCGCGGCCAGCACGGACCACAGCACCGCCGCCGGTCGGTCGACGGTGAGCAGGGTCGCGGCCACGAATCCGAGTGCGGCCGGGCCGGTGTACCCGGCGAACGCGGTGGCGATCATGCCCGGCCCTCGTGGGTTGCCGGAGGACACGGTCACGCCCGAGGTGTCGCTGTGCAGGCGGATGCCCGCCAGCTGTCGGCCCACGAGCCGTGCGACGAGCGCGTGCGAGCCCTCGTGTGCCTGGGTGATCACGTGCCGGGTCACCAGCCACAGCGGGCGCACCGTCACCAGCACCAGCGCGACGGTGGCGGTGAGGGCGACGAGCAGGGGCGGCGCGGGTTCGCTCACCGCGGAGACGGCGTGCCATCCGGCGCGGACAGCCGACCCGAAGGACTCGAGTGGCGTGGACGGATCGGCCTCGGGGTCCACGGACGGCACCTTTCTCTCGGGAGTCCGCCATCGTACGGTCCGCCGATTCGCTCCACGGGCGCCGGGAATATGCCACCCTCTATAGGGGCTAATCATTCATATCAATAGGGAGGCCGGGTGTCGGTCGAGGTTCTGGAGAGGCGCCGGGTGGCCCGGCCGTCGTGGATCGCGCTGTCGGTGTTCCTCGTGTTCGCGGCGAGCAACGCTCCGGCTCCGCTGTATGTGGTCTGGCAGCGCGAGATGGGCTTTCCGCCCAGCACGGTCAGCCTGATCTTCGTCAGCTACATAGTCGGGTCGGTCGTGGCGCTGGTGTTCGGTGGCCGCGCCTCGGACCGATTCGGGCGGCGGGCCGTCCTGCTGCCCGCACTGGGCCTCGCGATCGTGGCCTGCCTCGTGTTCGCGACGGCCCGCACGCCGCTGTGGCTCGAGGCGGGGCGGTTCTTCATCGGCCTCGCGTCCGGGGCGTTCGGCGCGGCGGGGTCGGCGGCGATCGCCGACGCGTTCGGCCCCGGCCGCGGAGCGCGCGCCGCCCTGTACGCGAGCGCGGCACCCGTCGCCGGGTCGGCCGTGGGCCCGCTGCTCTCCGGGGTGCTGGCCGACGTCGCGCCGGCGCCCACGCGCCTGGTCTTCCTGGTGCTGATCGTTCCGCTGGCGGCCGCCGCGATACCGCTGACCGCCGTCGGCGGTCGCCCGGCCGGGGTGGGCGGTCGCTGGGTGCAGCTGCCGAGCGTCCCGCGCGAGATCGCGGGAACCGTGCTGCTGGCCATGGCCGTGGCCGGTAGCCCCTTCGCGCTGGCGGGGCTGTTCATCTCCCTCGGCCCGGCGTTGATCGCCGACCTGCTCGGCAACGACACGCGAACCCTGGCCGGCGCGGTGTCGTTCGTGGTCTTCGGGGCCGGGGCCGGGGCGCAGTTCCTCGTCCGCCGGATGGACATCTATCGGGTCGCGGTGGTCGGGCTCTCGGTTTCCGCGCTGGCCGCGGTGCTCATCGCCGTCGCCGTCGGTGCCGCCTCGGTGCCCGTCATCGTCGTGGCCGCGATCGCGGCCGGTCTGGGGCAGAGCCTGGCGCAGCTCGCCGGGCTCACCCTCGCGCGCGGGTATGCGCCGGAGGGGCGGACCGCCGAAGTGGTGTCCATGGTGTGGCTCGCCGGATACGCCACCGTCGGGTCGGGGATCCTCGGGCTAGGGTTCCTGGCGGACGGAATCGGCTTGCGCCCGGCCACTTACGCCTTCTGCGGGTTCTTCCTGGCCTGCGTCTGCGGTGCCGGGGTCGCGGTGGTGCGCCGCCGGCCGGTCGTCGAGGCCCTCGGAGCGGACACCCCATTGACACCGGACAATCAATGAATATGATTATGACTTAAATCACGCGGTCATCGAATCGGAGGAGTGCGCAGTGACCTACACCATCACCGAGCCCTGTGTCGACGTCCTCGACAAGGCGTGCATCGAGGAGTGTCCGGTGGACTGCATCTACGAGGGCGGCCGGATGATGTACATCAATCCGGAGGAATGCGTCGACTGCGGCGCCTGCGAACCGGTCTGCCCCGTCGAGGCGATCTTCTTCGAGGACGACGTCCCCGAGGACCGTGCCGGGTACACGCAGATCAACGCCGACTTCTTCGCCGAGATCGGCTCGCCGGGCGGCGCTTCCAAGATCGGAAGGACCGACTACGACCCACCGCTCGTGAAGAGTCTGCCCGTACGGGCATGATCGCGGTCCGGGCGCCGCGGCCCGGCCGGGGCCCGGTGCTCCTGGGGGCCGCGGTGGCGGCCGCGTTCACGTTCGCCGTCGTCGGGTCCAACATTCCGGGCCCGATCCTCCCGTTGTACGAGGACCATCTCGGCCTGTCCCCGTTCGTGCTGGCCGCCCTGTTCGTGACGTACTTCGTCGCGTTGGTGTCGATGTTCCTGCTCGTGAGCAGGACCGCGCTCGGACGGTTCGCGTGGGCAGTCCTGCCGGGTGCGCTCGTCGTCGGGCTTCTCGGGGACGTCGCCCTGTGGTCCGGCGCCGACACCGCCTGGCTGCTCTTCGTCGGCCGTGCCCTGACCGGAACGTGTGTCGGGCTCGCCACCGGATCCGCCGCCACGCTCGCCGTGGCGGCGCGCGGCGACGCGGGCCGCACCCTTGCGGCGACCGGCGCGATCGCCGGCTCGTTCCTGGGCCTGATCGCCGCGGCCACCGTCGCCCAATTGCTGCCGGAGCCCACCGTTCTCATCTATCGGCTGCACGCCGTCTCCCTCGTGCTCTCGGGACTGCTGCTCGCCGCCGCGCTGTGGGTGAACAGACGCCGGCTCTCCGCGCTCCGCCACGACGAGTCCGCGCGACCGGCGGGGCCCGTCCCATCCGGCGCGGGCGCTGCGTTCGACCGGAACAGGTTGCCCGCCTACGGGTTGGGGGCGGCCGGGTGGACGGTCGGCGGAATCGCCGTCGGCGTGCTGCCGTCGGCGTTGCGGGACGGGATCGGGTCCGAGCTGCTGGTGATCGGTGTCCTCGCCGCCATCATCCTGCTCGTCACGGCCTGGTCGGGCCCCTACCTGGCCCGGGCCGCAGGCCGCTCCCCGGGGCCCCAGGTGTGTCTGCTCCTGCTCGCCGGCGGTGGCGTGCTGGTCGCCGCCGGTCTCGTCGCCCACACGCTGTGGCCGGTACTGGCCGGCAGCTTCCTGTGGGGCATCGGGCAGGGCTTCGCGTATGCGCAGGGCCTCATGCTGCTCACCGCCGGCATGACGCCGGTGGAGCAGGGAAGGAGCACGTCGCTGTACGCGTGTTCGTCGTACGGCTTCGCGGCGGTGATGATCCTGGTGGCCGGCGCCTTCTCGTCGGTGTGGGGGTACTCCTACGGATCCGCCGGTGCGGTAACGATTTTTGTCCTGTTCTGTGTGGCCGTCGCGGGGGTGGGACGGGGTCGGTGGACACCGGCCGTCGCCGTGGACCCCGTACGCGTCCCCGCCCGCAAATAATTCCTGCGCATATCCAGATCGACCTCTGGACATTTCGTCGGCGTGGCTCTACTGTGACGGGCATCACGACTAATGATGCATATCATTCGACCGGAAGGTGCACACATGTCTCGAGTCGACCGGAAAGCCCGGCGTCGTCTGCTCGGAGCCGCGAGCGCGTTCGGCGTCCTGTTCACGGCCGCCTGCGGTTCCGGCGGAAACGGCACCGTCGCCGACGGTGACCTGCCGGCCGAGATCAAGGTCGTCTCCGTGACCGACCAGACCGGCACCACGGCGTACGTCGGCAACAGCCAGCTCAAGGGCATCGAGCTCGCGATCCAGGAGATCAACGAGCAGAACTACCTGGGCGACTCGAAGATCGTTCTGCAGAAGCGCGATTCGGCGAGCGATACGCAGACCGCGGTCAGCCAGGCCACCGAGACGCTGACCGACAAGAGTGTCAGCGCCCTGCTCGGACCGGTGCTCAGCGCCCACGCCGTCGCGATCGCCCCGCTCGTGGAACGAGCCGGGCTGCCGACGATCTTCACCCAGTCCGGCAGCGAGGGCGTCGTCATCGGCGACTACACCTACCGCGCGACGGCTCCGATGGAGACCTACTTCGTCAAGGCGCTCGAGCGGCTGCAGCAGCAGGGCGTGAAGACGGTGAGCGTGCTCTACAACGCGGGCAACGTCACGCTCGCCGGACTCGGGGAGAAGACGATCCCCGAGGGCCAGGAGAAGTACGGCTACCGGATCCTGTCGAGCACCTCCGTCCAGGCCACCACGCAGGACTTCGGCACCACCGCAACGAAGATCGCCGGCGAGAAGCCCGACGCGGTCATCGTCCTGCTCGTCGGCGCCGGCAACTCCACCGCCATGTCGCAGCTGCGCCAGGCCGGCTACACCGGCACCGTGGTGGGCAACCCCGCCGCCGGCGCGGGGAACCTCGCACCCGCCGGCGCCGCGGGCGCGGGCATGTACTGGGCCACCGACTTCAGCTTCCACCAGAAGGACGAGTCGTCGCAGCAGTTCGTCGAGGCGTACCGCGCCGAGTACAACGGGGAGAATCCGCTGAACTACGCGGCCGAGGGCTACGACGCGACCTGGATGCTCGCCCACGCTGCCAAGAACTCCGGCGGTGCGTCCCGCGACGACCTGCAGCGCGGTCTCGAGCAGGTCGTGGCCGAGGGCTTCGACGGCGCGCTCGGCCCGGTGCGCTTCGAAGGCAACGACATGCGCGTCAACGGCGTGCTCGTGGAATGGAACGGCACGGAAGAAGTGCTGATCGACGACCAGGAATCGGCGAAGTAGTGCGGACCGCTCCGCACCTGTGCACCAAGGAGTTCGACGAATGACCGGAACATCGCACCGCCGCCGGGTCAGCCCGGCCGGAGGAAGGCAGGCGTCATGTCACAGCTGGTGATCGACGCGCTCGTGCTCGGCTCCATCTACCTGCTCTTCTGCCTGGGAATGAGCATCTCCTGGGGAACGATCGACATCCTCAACTTCGCCCACGGCGGGATCTTCATGTTCTCCGCGTTCGTGGCCTCCCAGATCGTGTCCAACGTCGGTCTCGGGCTCGTCACCGTCTGCCTGATCTCCGTCGTGGTCGGGGCGGCGCTCTCGGCGGCCATCGACGTCTTCGCCTTCCAGCCGATCCTGCGCCGGGCCAAGAACCAGCGGACGGCCGAACTGCAGATCCTCATCGGCGGCATCGGAATCGGCACCATCCCGGTAGCCGTCGTGCAGTTCCGCACGCTGAGCGAGCCGTTCGGCTTCGTGGGCAGCTCGTACGAGACGTCGGTCTACACCCTCGGCGGCCTGCGGCTGACGAGCACGGGCCTGATCGTGCTCGGCTGCGCCCTGATCCTCACGCTGGCGATCTCCTTCTGGCTCAAGAACACCAGCCACGGGCTCGCCCTGCGGGCCATCGGCGTGGACTCGGAGACCGCCGAACTGATGGGCGTCAAGCGGCGCCAGCTGTCGCTGCTGACGATGGCGGTGTCGGGCGGCCTCGCCGGCCTCGCCGGTGCCCTGCTCACCTACAACCTCGGCGCCATCACCGCCGAGAGCGGTGAAACCCTCCTCATCAAGGCGTTCGCCATCATCATCCTCGGCGGCGTGGGCAGCACCGGAGGCGCCGCGCTCGGCGCGATGGTGCTCGCGTTCTCCGAGGTCCTGGTGCTCCGCTACACCGGGGGTGGCTGGGTCGACGCCGTCGGCTTCGGCCTCATCCTCGTGGTTCTGCTGCTGCGGCCGCAGGGCATCTTCGGAAGGAAGGAAGTGCGACGGGTATGAGCGACTTCTACTTCTCCAACATCGTCCTCATCCAGAGCACGTTCACGGTCCTGCTGCTCGCGCTGAGCATCCAGATCCAGTTCCGGATGGGAGTGTTCTCCTTCGCCGGCGCCGCGTTCTACGGCATGGGCTCCTACGGTGCCGCAATCTTCGTGCTGCACTACGGGTTCGACGCGATCTCCGCGACCGCGGCCATCGTCGCGATCTGCGCGGTCACCGGATACCTGCTCTCGTTGATCCTGCAGCGCCTCGCCGGTCTGTACCTGGCCATGGCCACCGTCGCGTTCGTCATGATCGTCACCGTCGTCGCCCACAACGGGGGTGAGCTCACCGGTGGCTCGGTCGGCCTGTTCGGCGTTCTCACCACCCCGGAGATCTCCGTCCCGCACCTGGCGATCGTCTGCGCCGCCGTTGTCGCGGCGATGATCCTCAGCGAGCGCGGCCGCATGGGCCGGCGCATCGAGGCGGTCCGCGAAGATCCGGAGCTCGCCTCCGCCATGGGCATCAACGTCGCCCGCTACCGCCGCCTGTCCTTCGTGATCAGCGGTGTGCTCGGCGCGCTCGGTGGCGCCCTGAACATCCTGATGATGACGGCCATCGCCCCGGAGAACGTCGGCTTCCCGCTGATCGTGCTCGCGTTGACGATCATCATCGTCGGTGGCTCCCGGTCCTGGCTCGGTGTGCTCATCGGCGCCCTCATCTTCACGTGGCTTCCGATGATGCTGGAGCAGGTGGGCACCTACCAGAGCATCGTCTACGGCATCATCGTCGCCATCGCCGCGATCTTCATGCCAGGCGGCATCACCGGCGTCGTCACCGATCTGTACCGCCGGCGCGCCGCCCGTCGCGACAGCGCGGCGCTCGAGGACGAGGCGGCCGCGGAACGTCTCGCCGACGCGGCGGACGACGAGGCCGCCGCCGAACTCGGCGCCGAACTCGCCGGCACCGGTGCCCACTCCGTCTCGACAGGAGAAACGCGATGACCACCGAAGCCGCTCCCCAGGAAAGTGTTCCCGGCCGGCCGGTTCCGGACCAGGTGCTGCGCATCGAGGATCTTGCGGTCCACTTCGGCGGCATCAAGGCCGTCGACGGCATCACCCTCGGCCTCGAGCGCGGCCTGATCTCCGGCATCCTCGGCCCCAACGGGTCGGGCAAGAGCACCCTGCTCGGCGCCGTCACCCGGCTCACCCCCCTGACCCGCGGATCGATGTACTTCGAGGGGCGGGACTTCTCCGGCGTCCAACCGGAGCAGGTGGCCCGGCTCGGCATCGGGCGCACCTTCCAGACCGTCCGCCTCCTCGACGATCTCACCGTGCACGAGAACGTCGAGCTCGGGCACGATCTGGTCGCGGGACCGCGACGTTGGTGGCGACGGGTCGACAGCACCGAACGCGACGCCGCCGAGGCGGCCGTGCGCACCGCACTCGAGCGCACCGGCCTCGACGGCAAGGAGAAGCTGCGCCCCGGCCAGCTCTCGTACGGCCTGCAGCGCCGGGTGGAGATCGCCCGCGCCATCGTGATGTCGCCGAAGCTGCTGCTGCTCGACGAACCCACCGCCGGCATGAACCGCTTCGAGCGCGAGGAGATCGGCCGGCTGATGTCCGACCTGCGCTCGGAAGGACTCACCCAGCTGATCGTCGAACACGACGTGCAGATGATGGTGGACGTCTGTGATCACCTCTTCGCCATGAACTCCGGACAGCTCATCGCCTCCGGTTCCCCCGCCGATGTGGTGCGTGATCCGGCGGTGCGCGAGGCCTATCTCGGAAAGCAGGACAACGATGATCGAGATTCGTGATCTGCACGTCGATTACGGCAAGGTCAGTGCGGTGCGCGGGGTGTCCGTCACCGCGCGGCCGGGCCGGGTGACGCTCGTCCTCGGCGCCAACGGCGCCGGCAAGACCACCACCCTGCGCACCGTCGCGGGGCTGACCACGCCCAGTTCCGGGGACGTACTTCTGGACGGTGAGTCGATCAAGGGGTGGCCCGCCCACAAGATCCTCAAGCGGGGCATCTCCCTGGTTCCCGAGGGCCGCAAGGTGTTCGGGTCGCTCACCGTGTACGAGAACCTCAAGATCGGTGGCCTGGTGGCATCGAAGAAGGCCCGCGAGGAATCGATGCGGACCGTGTTCGAGATGTTCCCCATCCTCGAGGAGCGGCAGTCCGGCCCCGCCGGCCTGCTCAGCGGCGGCGAGCAGCAGATGCTCGCCTTCGGCCGCAGCCTCATGTCGCAGCCCGGGTACATCCTCATGGACGAGCCCTCGATGGGTCTGGCCCCCGCCGTGGTCGACCGGGTCATGGCCAGCGTGCGCACCATCGCCGACCGTGGCATCGGCGTCCTCATGGTCGAACAGAACGCCGAGGCCGGCATGAAGATCGCGGACGACGTCGTCGTGGTCAACCGCGGCGAATCCGTGTACTCCGGACCGGTCGACGAGGCGCGGAACCACTCGTCCGTGGTGCTGGCCTTCCTCGGTGAAGCCGCGCTCACCGGAACCGACAACTGAACCGAGAACGGAAGAGAATGAAGAACAAGCGTATTGCCGTCGCCGCGCTGGCCGGTGTCGCCGGGCTCGCCCTGACCACCGCGTGCGGCTCGGGCGGCGGCGGAACCGTGGGGTCCGGCGAGATGCCCGGCGAGATCAAGATCGTGTCCGTGACCGACAAGACCGGTCTGACCGCCTTCGGTGGCCTGCCCCAGTTCCGGGGTATCGAGCTCGCCGTCGAACAGGTCAACAGCAGTGGGTTCCTCGGTGAGTCGAAGCTCGTGCTCGAGAGTCGCGATGCGGCCAGCGACACGCAGACCGCGGTGAGCCAGGCGACCGAAGCGACCGCGGACCGCTCGGTCAGCGCCCTGCTCGGCGGCATCTCCAGTGCCCAGGCGATCGCGATCTCGCCGCTCGTCGACCGGGCGAAGCTGCCGACCGTCTACACGCAGTCCGCCAGCGACGGTGTGCTCGGCGGCGACTACACCTTCCGGGCGACCCCGCCGCAGACCACGCACATCGGCACCTCCCTGGCGCATCTCGAGGACATCGGCGCCGAGCGGGTCAGCGTGCTGTTCAACGCGGCAAACCCGGCCCTCGCGGAAATGGCGGAGAAGAACCTTCCCGAGGGGCAGGCGGAGCACGGATACCAGATCCTCTCGACCACGTCCGTGCAGAACACCACCCAGGACTTCGCGTCCTCGGCGACGAAGATCGCCGGGGAACGCCCCGACGCCGTGGCGATGCTGCTCACCGGCGCCCAGAACGCCACGGCCATGCGGCAGTTGCGCCAGGCCGGATACACGGGACCGGTGCTGGGCCAGACCGGTGCAGGCGCGAAGAACCTCGTCCCGGCGGGGGCTGACGGCGCCGGCATGTTCTGGACCGCCAACTTCACTCTCGACCAGCCGGCGGCGTCGTCCCAGGAATTCGTGGCGGCGTACCGGGCGAAGTACAACGAGGACCCGTTGAACTACGCGGCCGAGGGGTTCGACGCCGCGTGGCTGCTGGCGCGGGCGATCAAGGCCTCCGGCGGGGCATCGCGCGAGGACATCCAGCGCGGGCTCGAGCAGGTCACCGCCGAAGGATTCGACGGTGCACAGGGCGAGATCACGTTCGAGGGTCACGACATGCGCACCCCGGGCGTGCTCGTCGAATGGGACGGCAGCCGTGAGGTCGTCGTCTCCACGCCGTCGGCCTGATTCATTCTGTGGCCGAATGTCACACCGCTTCGATCTGAGCGAAGCGGTGTGACATTCGGTCATTCGGTCCTTCGGCGCACGAACGCGAGCGGGGCCCGAGGAGGAATTCCTCGGGCCCCGCTCGTCGTACCGCTGGGTCAGCGTCCCTGCCAGACGGGTTCGCGCTTCTCCTTGAACGCCAGCGCGCCTTCCTTCGCGTCGGCGGAGGAACGCACCGGCTCGTAGATCTCGCGCATGCGCTCGAACTCCTCGTCGTTGGACCAGTCCCGGGCCTGCGCGATGATCTGCTTGGTGGCGCGCAGTGCGAGCGGGCCGTTCTTCGCGATGGTCTTCGCCAGGGCGATCGCCTCGGTCAGCGCCTGCCCCTCGGGCACGAGGCGGTTGAGCAGCTTCGCCTCGTACGCGGTCTGTGCCGAGAAGTACTCACCGGTGAGGCACCATTCGACGGCGAGCTGGTGCGGGACGCGGCGCGGCAGCCGCAGGAGTCCGCCGCCACCGGCCAGCAGGCCGCGCTTGACCTCGGGCAGGCCGAAGACGGCTGTCTCGGAAGCGACGATGAGGTCGCAGGCCAGCACGATCTCGAACCCGCCGGCCACGGCGTGTCCCTCGACCGCCGCGACGAGCGGCTTGGCCGGGGACTTCTCGGTGATGCCCGCGAAGCCGCGACCCTCGACGGAGGGGCGTTCGCCGGCGAGGAAGGCCTTCAGATCCATCCCGGTGCAGAAGGTCTTGCCGGCGCCGGTGATCACGCCGGCGACGAGGTCGTCGCGGGCGTCGAGTTCGTCGAGGGCTGCCGCGACGGCGACGGCGGTCTCGGTGTTGATCGCATTACGCACCTCGGGCCGGTTGATCGTGATGATCTGCACGCCGTCGGACTGTTCGACGTGTACGGGGGTGTCCATGGCTGTCTCCTAGCGGGGCTGCATGCGGATCGCGCCGTCGATACGGATCGTCTCGCCGTTGATCATGGCGTTGTCCACGATCGACAGGGCGAGCTTCGCGTACTCGTCGGGCTGCCCGAGGCGGGCGGGGTGCGGGGTCTGGGCGGCGAGTCCGTCGCGGATCTCCTGCGAGAACCGGGACAGGATCGGTGTGTCGAAGGTGCCCGGCGCGATGCTGTTGACGCGCACGAGCTTCCGGGCGAGATCACGGGCGGCGACGAGGGTCATACCGACGACACCGGCCTTGGCGGAGGCGTAGGGGATCTGGCCGATCTGGCCCTCCCACGCCGCGACCGACGCGGTGAGGACGATGACGCCGCGTTCGCCGTCGACGGGCTCGTTGTTCACCATGCGGGCGGCCGACAGGCGCAGCACGTTGAACGATCCGATCAGGTTGATCCGGATCAGGTTCTCGTACATGTCCAGCGAACCGGGGGTGCCGTCCTTCTCGACGACGCGGACGGTACCGCCGCGGCCGGCGCAGTGCACGACGGCCCGGAGCGGAGCGCGTTCCTCGGCCGCATCGAGCGCGCGGTTCACCGCGTCGGGATCGGTGACGTCGGCCGGGGCGAACACGGCGAGCTCGCCGAGTTCCTTGGCGACGACCTCGCCGTCGGAGGTGGGCAGGTCGAGGATCACCGTCGGCACGCCGAGGCCGACGAAGCGCTTGACGGTGGCCAGGCCGAGGCCGGAGGCCCCGCCGGTCACAACCGCCGATCCCTGGGTGATGTCCATGTTCTCTCCTGAGTCGGAAGCGGATTTCTACAGTCGTTCGACGACGGTCGCGTTGGCCATTCCGCCGGCTTCGCACATGGTCTGCAGGCCGTAGCGCCCGCCGGTGCGTTCGAGGTGGTTGAGCAGGGTGGTCATCAGCCGGGCACCGGACGCGCCCAGCGGGTGTCCGAGGGCGACGGCGCCGCCGAGCGGGTTCAGGACGTCGTCGGACGCGCCGATCTCGCGCTGCCAGGCGAGTGGGACGGCGGCGAATGCCTCGTTGACCTCGAAGGCGGCGATGTCCCGGACGGACAGGCCGGCCCGGGCGAGGACCTTTTCGGTGGCGGGGATGGGGCCGGTGAGCATGAGGGTGGGATCGTCGCCCACGACGGCCGAGGCCACGATCGCGGCGCGGGGGCGCAGGCCGAGCGCGGCCGCCTTCTCCTCGGACATGATCAGCAGGGCGGCCGCGCCGTCGGAGATCTGCGACGAGTTGCCCGCGGTGACCTTCCAGTCCAGGTCGGGGAAGCGCTCGCGCCATGTGTCGGTGTCGAAGGCCGCGGGCAGACCGGCGAGCCTGCCGGCGGTGGTGCCCTCCCGGATGGTCTCGTCGGCGGTGACCACGCCGTCGGGGGTGGTGACGGGGACGATCTCGCCGTCGAACCAGCCCGCGGCGCGCGCGTGTGCCGCGCGTTCGTGCGAGCGGGCCGAGTACTCGTCCAGCTCGGCCCGGCTCAGTGCCCACTTCTGCGCGACGAGCTCCGCGGCGATGCCCTGCGGGACGAGGTCGGGGAAGCGTTCACGCACGGTGGGCCCGTGCGGGTCCTTGCCCATGGCGGCCGATCCCATCGGGACCCGGCTCATCGATTCGACGCCACCGGCGACGACGATGTCGTACGCGCCGGCGGTGATGCCCTGGACCGCGAAGTCGACGGCCTGCTGACCGGAGCCGCACTTGCGTTCGATGGTCACGGACGGCACGTGCGTGGGAAATCCGGCCGCGAGCAGGGCCTGTCGCCCGGGGGTGGCGGACTGTTCACCGGACTGGTTGACGCAGCCGATGAGGACGTCGTCGATCAGGCCGGGATCGAGGTCGTTGCGTCCGACGAGCCCGGCCAGGACCTGGGCGAGCAGATCGGTGGGGTGCAGGCCGGCAAGCGCTCCCTGCGCCTTTCCACGTCCGACGGGGGATCGGACGGCGTCGACGATGACAGCGCGGGTCATGGGCGTTCCTCCACTCGGGAAATCAATTCATGATGATGGTTACTATAAACCATTGCTCGCCTGATCGTATGGCCCGCGTCACACCGGTAGGGCCCTCATCGATAGGTCGACCAGGTCGGCAAAGTTTCGGGGAAGTCGGCGCGCTGGGGATGGGTGCCCGGCCACTGGATGCGCTCGGTCGTGCACAGGCCCGCATTCATCCGCTCGAACGGCACTGCGTACATGAACCGCAGGTCCCGGCGCCGGAACAACCAGCGGCCGTCCACGCGGGCGTACTCGTCGGAGTACCGGTAGGCCGCCATCATCAACGTCCCGTCGAGCGCCAGTTCGGCGCGGCCCGTGAGCAATCCGCGTGCGCGGTCCCCGTCGACGGAGATCTGGTCGCTCTGCGGCGAGTGCAGGGTCAGGCTGTAACGGTCCATGGCGGCGACGTAGAACTCGCGGATCTCCTCGCGCCCGTGGGCGATGGAGCCGGCGCGCTCGAACTCGCCGTCCTCGGTGAACAGCGAGAGCAGGGTTTCGAGGTCGTGGTCGTCGACGGCGATGGCGTAGGCCGCGACGAGGTCCTGGATGCGCGCACGGTCCTCGAGCCGGGTGAGGCGCCGGGCCAGCTCCTCCAGCGTTGTGGTGGACGAGTCGAGTGTCGTCATGTGACCTCCACGAAAAGTGATAACGATTGTGATGTATTGCACAATAGGTGGTGGCGGCGCGGGAAGGCCAGGACGGCACCGGCGGCCTCACGGATTTCGCAGGTGAAGGGCCTTCCGGCCCCCGACGACACCCGTCGGCCAAAGAAGCGATTGCCTCTTAATCATTATCATGGTTAGTATGTGAGTCATCGAACTGAGTGACCTTGACCACATCCGGCGGGCGCTTTAGGTTAATGATGAACACAGAAAGGTGGGGACATGGCGACATCGCACGTCGACGACGAGCTCCGGGACATCCGCGCGGCCGCGGCGACCGTAGCCCGGGAGCGCTACGCACCGAAGGCTGCGCAGTGGGATCTCGAGCGCACCGCGTTCCCGCACGACGAGCGTCGCTTCCTCGGCGAGCTGGGCTATCTCGGCATCTCGCTGCCGGAGGAGTACGGAGGGTCCGGCGCCCCGCTGTCCCACGCCCTGGCGGTGATCGAGGAGTTCGCGAAGGTGTGCCGGCCGGCGGCCTTCCAGATCTTCGAATCCAACACCGGTCCGGCCCAGGCCATCGCCCGCCTGGGCACGGAACACCAGAAGAAGACGTTCCTGCCGCAGATCGTCGCCGGCGAGAAGACCATGGCCGTCGCGATCTCCGAGCCCGACGCCGGCTCCGCCGCCACCGACATGACCACCAAGGCCGTGCGCACCGACAAGGGTGTCGTCGTCAACGGCATGAAGCGGTGGATTTCCAACGGCAGCGAGGCCGACGTCTACCTCACCTACTGCCGCATGGGCGATGCGCCCGGCGCCAAGGGCATCGGAGCCGTCCTCGTCGAGGCCGACCGTCCCGGCATCAGCTACGGCGCACGCGAAAAGCTCATGGGCTTCCGCGGCATCCCGTCGGCCGACATCTTCTACGACGACGTGGTCGTTCCGGAGGAGAACGTCGTCGCCGAGGCCGGCGGCTTCAGGAAGCTGTTCGGCGCGTTCACCATCGAGCGCCTGGGCAACACCACCATGAGCCTGGCCATCGGGCAGGAGGCGCTCGACCGCACCATCACCTACGTGCAGGCGCGCTACCAGTTCGGCAAGCCGCTCGTCGAGTTCCAGTCCGTCCAGATGACCCTGGCCGACATGGTCCTGCAGGTCGAGGCCGCTCGGCTGCTCCGCGACCGCGCCGTCGCGAACATCGCCGACGGCCTGCCCGATCCGCTCGAGGTCTCCCTCGCCAAGTGCACGGCCAACGAGATGGCCAAGCGCGTCACCGACATGGCGATCCAGTTGCACGGCGGCAACGGGTACACCGAGGAGTTCGGAATCGAGCGGCTGCACCGCGATTCGCACGGATGGGCGCTGGCGGGCGGCACGCCGACCATGCAGCGCACCCGGATCGTCTCCGAGCTACTGGGCCGCACGTTCGATCAGCGGGCCTGACATTGCACATCAACGAAGAACTTCTCGAGAACGAGGTGAACGAAATGCTGGGTCGTTACGAGGGACGTATTGCCGCGATCATCGGCGGTGGTTCGGGCATGGGCCGCGCGATCAGCCATCGCATCGCCCAGGAGGGCGGCCACGTGTACGTCGCCGACCTGTCCGAGGACGGTGCGGTCACCGTCGCCGAGGAGATCCGGGCCGAGGGCGGTCAGGCCACTCCGATGCGGGTGGACGCGACGAACAACGACGATCTCCGCTCGCTGTTCGGCAAGATCGACGCCGACCACGGAGTGCTCCATGCGCTGCACGCGCAGGTCGGCATGCCCGGCCCGGGCGGCCTCGAGATCGGCGACGCCGACTGGGAGAAGAACATCGCGGTCAACGTGAAGAGCGCCTACTACTCCACCACCCTCGGCTTCGACCTGCTGAAGAAGGCGGAGGGCAAGGGCTCGGTCACCCTCACGTCGTCGACGTCCGCGCTGATCGGTTCGCCGTTCAGCCCGATCTACTCGATGACCAAGGGCTCGCTCGTCCCGTTCGCCCGCTCCCTCGCGCTCGTCGGAGCCAAGGACGGTATCCGGGTCAACGTCATCTGCCCCGGCCAGGTCGTCACGCCGATGCTCTCGCAGTTCTTCGGGCGCGAGCCCGGCGCCGACGTCTCGGCTCTGACCAAGGACTTCGTCGCCACCATTCCGCTCGGCCGGGGTGCTCAGCCCGAGGAGATCGCGTCGGTGATCGCCTTCCTCAACAGCGACGATGCCAGCTACATCACCGGCGTGACCATTCCGGTCGACGGCGGACTCACCGCTCAGTAACGACCACTTCGACCGGAGGGACAGGACCATGGTTCAGGTCGGATTGCTGCTCAGCGACGTTCCGAAGTCGGTGAGCCCCGCACAGCAGTTCAAGGACGTACTGCGCATCGTCGACGCGGCGCAGGAGAACGGCTTCACCTACATCGCGATCGGCCAGCACTTCCTCTACGGGGAACTGCGGTGGCTGCAGCCCGTTCCGCTGCTCGCGCGCCTCGCCGCGCACGTCGAGCCGCACATCAAGCTCGTCACCCAGATCATGATCGCGCCGCTGTATCACCCCGTGATGCTGGCCGAGGAGATCGCCACGCTCGACGTGGTCACCGAGGGGCGGCTGATCTTCGGTGCCGGCCTGGGCTACCGGCCCGAGGAGTTCGACTACCTCGGCATTCCGTTCAAGCAGCGGGCCGGGCGGTTCGACGAGTCGCTGCAGATCATGAAGAAGCTGTGGACGGAGGAAGAAGTCACCTTCCACGGCAAGTACTTCCAGCTCGAAGGCGTCAGGCCGCACCTGTTCCCGGTGCAGAATCCGCACCCGCCGATCTGGATCGGCGCACACGCGATGGGCGGTGTCCGCCGCGCCGGCAAGTACGGTGACGCCTACGCGACGCCGCCGGAGACCCCGAAAGAAGAAGTGCTCGAACGCTTCCGGGTCGTGCGGGATCTCTTCGCCGAGCGTGGCAAGGAATTCGGTCCGCAGCCGCTGCGCCGCAACGTGCTGGTCGCCGACACCCGCGAGCAGGCGATGCAGGAGTACGCCCGCGTGGCGCAGGGTCGCTACCTCACCTACGCGAACAAGGGCCTGGACGTCATGAAGGGCACCGACCTCGAGAACGAGTTCGCGAAGGCGGTGTCGAGCCACGCCGTCGTCGGCGATCCCGAACAGGTCGTCGCCCAGCTGACCGACCTGGTGACCACCATGCCGGTCGACCCGCTGCTGATGCGTCCGCAGTGGCCGACGATGGACGCGGACGAGACCATCGCCGCCATCTCCCGTCTCGGCAAGGAAATCGTTCCGTCGATCACCGCGATCCCCGCAAACCGGGAGTTGTCCTGATGCAGACCTACACCGATCTGAAACCGACCTTCGCCGACCCGGAGGACTGGACGCTGGGCCACGTGCTGCGCACGTACGCTGCGTCCCAGCCGGATTCGGAGTTCCTCGTCACGCCGGAGGAGGATCGGCGCTTCACCTACGCCGAGATGCTCTCCTCCGCCGAACGGATCGCGAGCTCCTGGTACCGGGCCGGCGCGCACCAGGGTGACCGGGTGATCATCATGGCGCAGAACTCGTCCCAGCTCGTGCGCTCCTGGTTCGGCACGGCGGTCGGCGCACTCGTCGAGGTGCCGATCAACACCAACTACGAGGGCGAATTCCTCCGCCACCAGGTGGTGACCGTCGAGCCGCGGTGGGCGGTGATCGACGACACCTACGCCGAGCGGTTCGTGGCGATCGCCGAGCATGCCCGTGGCATCGAGAAGTTCTGGGTGGTCGACTCGGGCGCCGGAAACCGCGACCTGGCACTCGACCTGCTGCGCGCCCACGGCTGGGACGCCGAGGCGTGGGAGGCGCTGGAGGCGGGCGAGGTGCAGGAGCTGCCGCAGGCACGGCCCCAGGACCTCGGCGCGATCTTCTTCACCTCCGGGACCACCGGCCCGTCCAAGGGCGTGGCGATGCCGAACTCGCAGCTGTACTTCTTCGCGCAGGAGGTGGTGTGCTTCACGCGGCTCACCCGCGAGGACACCTACCTCACCACCACGCCGCTGTTCCACGGCAACGCCCAGTTCATGGCGGTCTACCCCGCCCTGGTGGCCGGCGCGCGGGCCGTGGTGCGCTCGAAGTTCAGCGCGAGCCGCTGGATCGATCACGTGCGCGACGACGACGTCACCGTCACCAACTTCGTCGGGGTCATGATGGACTTCGCGTGGAAGCAGCCGCCGCGCGAGAACGACCTCGACAACCGCCTGCGCTGCGTGTACGCGGCGCCGACGGCCAGCTCCATCGTCGAGGACTTCAAGAAGCGCTACGGCATCGAGGCCTTCGTCGACGCGTTCGGGCTGACGGAGACCTGCGCGCCGATCGTCGCGCCCTACGGGGTGCCCCGGCCGGCCGGCGCCGCGGGGCTCGCGGCCTCCGAGTGGTTCGACATCCGCCTGGTCGACCCGGAGACGGACCGCGAGGTCGAGGTCGGCGAGGTCGGCGAGCTGGTCGTGCGGCCGGTGCAGCCGTGGACGTGCAGCATGGGGTACTACAACATGCCGGAGAAGACGCTCGAGGCGTGGCGCAACCTGTGGTTCCACACCGGCGACGCCCTCAAGAAGGACAAGGACGGCTGGTTCTACTTCGTCGACCGGTACAAGGACGCGCTGCGCCGTCGCGGCGAGAACATCAGCTCCTACGAGATCGAGCAGGCGGTGCTCGGGCACCCCGCCGTCGTCGAGTGCGCGGTGATCGGTGTCCCCGCCGACGTCGAGGGCGGCGAGGACGAGGTGCTCGCGACCGTGGTCGGCACCGGCGACGTCGGCCCGGAGGAGATCCTGGCCTGGTGCGACGGCCGGATTCCGGCCTTCGCGATCCCGCGCTACCTTCGATTCGTCGGTGCACTGCCCAAGACGCCGTCGGAGAAGGTCCGCAAGGCGGTCCTGCGCGAGGAGGGCATCACCCCCGACACCTACGACCGCACCGCGGTCTCCGACAGCGACCGCACCGCGGTTCCTGCGGTCTGACGGCCGGAAAGGCAACCGAGATGGACTACAGCAAGAACGAGACCCACGAGGAGATCCGGCGGGGGATCCACGATCTGTGCAAGCGGTTCCCCGACGAATACTGGGCCGAGCACGACGAGTCCCACGAGTTCCCGTGGGAGTTCTACAACGCCATGGCCGAGGGCGGCTGGATGGGTCTCACCGTCCCCGAGGAGTACGGCGGCGGCGGCCTCGGCGTCACCGAGGCCGCGATCGTCGAGCGGGAGATCGCCGCGTCCGGCGCCGGCATGGGCGGGTGCAGCGCGGTGCACATCGGCATCTTCGGATTCGAGCCGATCATCCACCACGGTTCCGAGGAGATGAAGCGCAAGTACCTGCCGCGCGTCGTCACCGGCGAGCTGCACACCTCGTTCGCCGTCACCGAGCCGGACGCCGGCACGGACACCACGAACATCCGCACCTTCGCCAAGAAGGTCGACGGCGGCTGGCTGGTGTCCGGCAAGAAGGTGTGGATCACCAAGGCGCAGGAGGCCGAGCGCATGCTCCTGCTGTGCCGCACCAGCCCCCGCGACGAGAACGCCAAGCGCACCGCCGGCATGACGCTGATGTTCGCGGAGATGGACCGCAGCAAGGTACAGATCCGGCCGATCCCCAAGATGGGCCGCAACGCCGTCGACACCAACGAGCTGTTCATCGACGAGCTGTTCGTCGCGGACGAGGACGTCGTCGGTGAGGTCGGGCACGGCTTCCGCACCATCCTCGGCGGCCTCAACGCCGAACGCGTCATCTCGGCCAACGCCGCCCTCGGCATCGGTGAGGCGGCGTTGCGCCGCGGCGTCGACTACGCCAAGCAGCGCGAGGTCTTCGGCCGCCCCATCGGGCAGAACCAGGGCATCGCGTTCCAGCTCGCCGAGGCCCGCATCCGCCTCGACGCCGCCGAGGCGGTCCTGGACAAGGCGACGTGGATGGTCGATCAGGGCCTGCCGTGCGGCCGGGAGGCGAACGCGGCGAAGTTCCTGTGCGCCGAGGCCGGCTTCTACGCCGCCGACGTGGCCCTGCAGACCCACGGCGGCTTCGGCTACGGCAAGGAGTTCCACGTCGAGCGGTACTTCCGGGAGGCGCGGCTCATGCGGATCGCGCCGATCAGCCAGGAGATGGTCCTCAACTACACGGCCGAACACGTGCTCGGCCTGCCGCGAAGCTACTAGGAGGACGACGTGCAGCCGTATCGTTCGATCCTGTTCGTCCCGGGGCACCGCCCGAAGTGGGTGGACAAGGCCGTCGCGGCCGGCGCCGACTGCGTCGTACTCGACCTCGAGGACTCCGTGCCGGCCGCGGAGAAGGCGGCGGCCCGCGCGACCGTCGCCGAGTCCATCGCGCGGGTGCGCGAATCCAACCGGGACGTCGGGCTGTTCGTGCGCGTCAACCCGCTCGCCACCCGGCTGACCGGGGCCGATCTCGAGGCGGTCGTCGTGCCGGGCCTGACCGGCATCTTCGCCCCGAAGATCGAGCAGGCCACCGACGTCCTGCGCTACGACGCGCTGCTCGATCACTTCGAATTGCGCAACGGGGTGGCGGGGCTCGAGTACAT
This sequence comes from Rhodococcus sp. 14C212, assembly GCF_011058195.1. Classification (NCBI taxonomy): domain Bacteria; kingdom Bacillati; phylum Actinomycetota; class Actinomycetes; order Mycobacteriales; family Nocardiaceae; genus Rhodococcus; species Rhodococcus sp. 14C212. Next base: position 139,929 of record NZ_JAALEH010000003.1, read on the forward strand.
CGTGCCCGTCGAGACGGTGAAGGCCATCCACAACTGTCTCGAGGTGGCCACGGCGTCGCCGCGCGTCGGCGCCATGATCGGCCCGTCGGCCGAGCACGCCGACATCGCCCGCGAGGTCGGCTACGAGTGGACCCCCGAGGGGCTGGAAACCCTCTACCTGCGCAGCCGGGTGCTGCTCGCCTGCCGGGAGGCCGGCATCCACGCCCTGACCGGCCTGTGGGAGGATCTCGAGAACCTGGACGGGCTTCGCGACTTCGCGGTGCGAGGCCGGCAGCTCGGGTTCCGCGGGATGGTTGCGATCCACCCCTCCCACGTGGCCACCGTCAACGACGTGTTCAGCCCGTCGGAGCAGGACCTGGAGTTCTACCGCGGGCTCGCCGAGGCCTACGAGAAGGCGGAGGCGGAGGGCGTCGGTGCGCTGCGGTATCGCGGCCTGCACATCGACAAGGCCCACTACGACAAGGCAATTCAATGGCTCGAACGAGCCGAGGCGATCCTACGGAGAGGTGAACGGTGATGCGCGGTCTGTACTTCGAGGAGTTCGAGGTCGGGAAGCACTACAAGCACTCGATGACCCGCACCGTCACCGAGATGGACAACGTGCTGTTCACCTCGCTGACGATGAACATTCAGCCGCTGCACCTCGACGAGGAGTTCTGCAAGACGACGATCCACAAGCAGCGGGTGGTGAACAGCTTGTTCACCGTCGCGCTGATCGGTGCGTTCCACGTTCCCGAGCTGACCATGGGGACCACGCTCGGGAACCTCGGCTACGACAAGGTCAAGTTCCCGAATCCGGTCTTCCACGGCGACACCCTGCGCGCGGAGACCACCATCCTGAAGAAGCGTGAATCCGAGAGCCGCACCGACAGCGGCATCGTGTGGTTCGAACACCGCGGCTTCAACCAGCGCGACGAACTCGTCTGCCTGCTCGAGCGCGTCGGCCTGATGGCCAAGCGCCCCACCACCGAGGAAGGTGCCTGAGATGACTGCAGCGCCCGAAACCGAATTCCCGTTGAAGGACTGGGTTCCCGAAACCCGGACCCTGCTGATCGGCGACCGGGAGGTCGAGCCCGCCGGTGAGACGTGGGACGTCTACAACCCGGCCACCGAGGAGGTCATCGCCACCGTCGGCGGCGCCTCCACCGACCAGGTCGATGCCGCCGTCGCCGCCGCCCGCGCCGCCTTCCCGGCGTGGTCCGCCCTGAGCGGCGAGGAGCGCTCCCGCCACATCCACCGCTTCGCCGACGTGCTCGAGAAGGCCGCCGACCGGCTGCTGCCCTCGATCGTCAACGAGGTCGGCACGCCGGTCGCGCTCGCCGAGTACCTGCAGGTCAAGATGGCCGTCGACGAGCACCTGCGGTGGGCCGCCGAGGCCGCGAAGACCGACCGCACCGTCCATCTCGGCGAGTACGACAAGCCGGTGCCGACGATGAGCGACGTCGTGTACGAGCCGGTGGGCGTCGTCGCGGCGATCACCGGGTACAACTATCCGTTGAACCTGGCGATCTTCAAGTTCGGCGCCGCGCTCGCGGCCGGCTGCACCGTGGTGCTGCTCCCGTCCCCGCGCACCCCGCTGACCACCCTGTTCCTGGGCGATCTCATCCGCGAGGCGGGCCTGCCGCCGGGCGTGATGAACGTCGTCATCGGCGGCGCGGACGTCGGGCAGCGGCTGTCCTCGCATCCCGACGTGGACCGGGTGTCCTTCACCGGTTCCGACGGCGTGGGCGCGAAGATCATGGAGCAGGCCGCGGCGAACCTGGCCGGCGTGACCCTCGAGCTCGGCGGCAAGTCGCCGAACATCGTGCTGCCCGGTGTGGACGTGCAGAAGATCGCCGTCGAGATGCACCTGCGCTGGTCCCGCAACGGCGGTCAGGGCTGCGCCGCCCTCGCCCGGCTGCTGGTGCACGACTCGGTCTACGACGAGTTCCTCGAGGCCGGCGCGTCGGCGTTCGACCAGATGGTCGTCGGCGACCCGTGGGACCGTGCGACGAACATCGGCCCGATGATCCGGCCCGACCACCAGGGCCGCGTGCAGGGTTTCATCGACAGCGCGGCGGCCGAGGGCGGCAGGAAGCTGCTCGAGGTGACCAAGCCGCTGCCCGAGAAGGGCTGGTTCGTCAATCCGGTTCTGCTCGGCAACCTTCCGCACAACGCGCGCGCGGTGCAGGAAGAGATCTTCGGTCCCGTCGCGGTGATCCTGCCGTTCAAGGACACCGAGGAGGCCATCCGCCTCGCCAACGACACCCCCTTCGGTCTCGCCGCGAACGTGTGGTGTGACGACCCGGTCGAGGCGCGCCGCGTCGCGGAGAAGATCCGCGCCGGAACGGTGTGGATCAACGGCGGCGGTGCCATGCGGCCGGACGCGCCGTTCGGCGGCTACGGGCGCTCGGGAGTCGGCCGCGAACTCGGTGAGTGGGGGATGCGCGAGTACCTCGAGGTCAAGCACATCCAGTGGCGGATCTGATTCGCCGGCAGGGCATTCGGCAACATCGCATTCGGCCGGGCCGAACCGGACGACAAGGCTAGGAGAGACGACGATGAACGCATCCGCTGCGGGTCCGCTCGCGGGAGTCAAGGTGCTCGAGCTCGGCACCATGTATGCCGCCCCCACCGCGGGGCGCATGCTCCGCGACTTCGGCGCCGAGGTGGTCAAGGTCGAGGACCCGACGACCGGAGACTTCGCGCGCCAATGGGTTCCGCAGAAGGAGGGCCTGTCGCTGGGCTTCTCCCGGCTCAACGCCGGGAAGAAGTCCCTCGGCATCGACCTGCGTTCGCCGGAAGGCCGCGACCTGGTGCGCCGGCTCGCGGCCGAGGTCGACGTCGTCGTCGAGTCGTTCCGTCCCGGCCGGCTCGAGGAGTGGGGCCTGGGCTACGACGTGCTGAGCGCGGACAACCCGGGGCTCGTGCTGGCCCGGGTGTCCGGGTTCGGGCAGACCGGACCCAACCGCAGCCTGCCGGGATTCGGCACCGTCGCCGAGACGGCCAGCGGTTTCGCGCACGTCAACGGCTGGCCGGACTCGCCGCCGACCTCCCCGCCGTTCGGGTTCGCCGATTCCATCGCCGGGCTGTCCGCCGCGATGGGTGTCGCGATGTCGTTGTACAAGCGTGAGCGGACGGGGCAGGGCGACGTCGTCGACGTCGCCCTGTACGAGCCGCTGATGTTCATCATCGGCGACATGTTCCTGCGCTACACCGCGCTCGGCGAGATCCAGCAGCGCATCGGCAACGCCACCGGTGCCGCGTCCCCGCGCGGCATCTACGAGGCCCAGGACGGGCGCTTCCTGTCCATCGCGGCGTCCAACCAGGGCATCGCCAAGCGGCTGTTCGCCGCGATGGGGCGGCCCGAGATCATCGAGGATCCCCGCTACGCCACCAACGCCGCGCGTCTCGAGCACAACGACGAGGTGCAGGCGATGGTGAAGCAATGGGTCGGCTCGATGCCGCGGGCGAGCGTGCTCGAGACCCTGGAGAAGTTCGAGGTCGTCAGCGCACCGGTGAACGATGCCGCGGACGTCGTCGCCGACCCCCACTTCCAGGAGCGCACCCTCGTCGAGATCACGGGCAACGAGATCATGAAGGGCGTGCTGATGCCGGGGCCGGTGCTGCACCTCGGCAGCTACGACGGTCCCGATTACGACGGTGTGCCCACCATCGGCGAGCACACCGCCGAGGTGCTCTCGGACCGGCTGGGGTTGAGCGGGGACCAGCTCGCGGCGCTCGCCGAGGCGGGCGTGATCGGCAAGTCCTGAGAGTCGCACGGGCCGCAGTCCGAAAATCGATGCGGTGAACCGGAATCCGCTTACGGCACGGCGTGCGCGGATTCCGGTGTCCCGCGCGCTCCGGATTCGCCGACGCACGCAACGAGACGAGGTAGCAATGCAGCTGAGTATCGGCTCGGGGTCGGCCTACGCCAACGACCGGCTCGAGACAGCGGCCGCCATGGCCGACAGCGGCCGGGTGCGGTACATGGGCTTCGACTGCCTGGCCGAACGCACGATGGCGCTGGCCCAGATCCGCCGCCTGCGCGATCCGTCGACCGGCCAGGACGAGCGCATCTCCGCCCTGGTGCCGATCCTGCGCCGCTTCCTCGAATCGGGAGGCCGCGTCGTCGGCAACTTCGGCGCCGCCAATCCCGACGCCGCGGCGGCCGAATTCGCGGTCAATCTGCGCGCTCTGGGGCTCGGAGGGACCCGGATCGGCATCATCCGCGGCGACGACGTGCGGGACGCCGTCACGGAAGCCGACGTCGCGCTCCCCGAACTCGGCACCACCACGCGCGCGCTCGCCGACCGGATCGTCTCCGCCAACGCCTACATCGGAGCCGATCCGATCGTCGACTGCCTGCGACAGGACGCACAGATCGTGCTCGGCGGCCGGATCGCCGACCCGTCCCTGTTCGTCGGGCCGATCTGCCACGAGCTGGGATGGTCGCTCGAGGACTGGGACCGCGTCGGTACCGCGACCCTCGCCGGGCACCTGCTCGAGTGCGGCGTCCACAGCACCGGCGGCAACTTCGAGGATCCGCCGTACCGGGTCGTTCCCGACCCGCACAACCTGAGCTTCCCCCTGGCCGAGATCGACGACGACGAGCTGATCGTCACCAAGCTCGACGGCACCGGCGGGGCCGTCGACCTCCGCACCACCCGCACCCAGCTCTACTACGAGATCCACGATCCCGCAAGCTATCTCACCCCCGATGTGACCGCCGACTTCAGCGACGTCCGGATCGAACAGGTCGGCCCCGACCGGGTACGCCTGTCCGGCGCCCGCGGGTCCGCCCGCCCCGACACCCTCAAGGTGCTCGTCGGCGTCGACCTCGGATACAAGGCCGTCGCCGAGATCTCCTACGGCGGACCGGGCTGCGTCGACCGCGCCCGTCGCGCCGAGGAGATCGTGCGCCGGCGCCTCGAACCGATCCGGGCGCAGATCGACGAACTGCGGATCGAACTGCACGGCGTCGACACCCTCTTCGGCGACCGGATCGCCGGCGGCGAGCCGGCGGAGGTGCGGCTACGGCTCGCGGCACGAGCCCTGGATCCCGACGTCGCCAAGGCCGCCGCCTACGAGGTCGAATACCTGTACTTCGGTCCCGCGGGCGGAGGTGGCGTGGTCACCTCGGTCGTCCCCGCCATCGTCGTGACCCCCGCCCTGCTGCCCCGCAGCGAGGTACCCCTGTCCGTGGAGGTGACCACCGCGTGAAACTTCGTGACGTCGCGTACAGCCGCTCCGGCGACAAGGGCGACACCAGCAACATCTGCGTGTTCCCGCACGACGACGCCGACTACGACTGGCTCCGGTCGGTGCTCACCGAGGACGTCGTCGCCGAGGCGTTCGGGAACCTCGTCGAGGGCGAGGTGACCCGCTACGAGATCCCGGTGAACTGCTGCCTGAACTTCGTCCTCACCCGCGCGCTCGCGGGCGGGGTCTCCAAGTCCCTGCGGGTGGACCCGCACGGAAAGTCCTACCAGTCCCTGATTCTCGACATCGACGTTCCGGGACGCGAGGAGAGGCGATGATCCACGACCTGTTCGCCCGGGCGGCGCACGGCCCGTCCGTGCACGTCGGCGGCAGATGGGAGACCGGGCGCGGCGAGGCGTTCGACTCGATCGATCCCGCCACCGAGGAGACGCTGGCACGGTGGACCGCCGCTGACCGGGAGCAGACCGAACGCGCGATCACGGCCGCCCGCCGCAGCTTCGACGCCGGGGAATGGCGCGCCGGCTCCCCGGACCAGCGCGCCAAGGTCCTGCGGCGGCTGGCAGACCTGATCGACGAGCACGCCGGGCAACTCACCGAGCTGGTCGTGCGGGAGGTCGGATCGCCCGTCGGCCTGGCCCGCACCCTGCAGGTGGCGCAGCCGGCGATCAACTTCCGGTGGTTCGCCGACGCGGCGCTGCGCGGTCCCCGTGGCGGCTACCAGGAGCGGCTGCCCGGCATCCGCGGAGCCGTGTCGTCCGAGAGCCTCCTGCTGCGCGAGCCGATCGGCGTGGTCTCGGCGATCGTGCCGTACAACTACCCGCTGAACATGATCTCGTGGAAGGTGGCCCCCGCGCTCGCCGCCGGCTGCAGCGTGATCCTGCTGCCCTCGCCGCGGGGCACGCTGTCCGCCCTGGCCTTCATGCACCTCGCCGACGAGGCCGGATTGCCGCCCGGCGTGCTGAATCTCGTGCCGGGCGGACCGGCCGTGGGTGAACTGCTCAGCTCCCACCCCGACGTGGACATGGTGAGCTTCACCGGATCCTCCGCCGTCGGCGCGGCCGTGATGGCGCAGGCCGCGGCCACCCACAAGAAGGTCGTGCTCGAACTCGGCGGCAAGTCGCCCAACATCCTTCTCCCGTCTGCGGACCTGTCCACCGCCGTGGGACCGTCGATCCTGCGGTTCTGCCGCAACGCCGGGCAGGGCTGCGGAGCCACCACCCGGATCCTCGTGTCCCACGATCGCATCGACGAATTCCTCGATCTGGCGGCGGAATTCATCGAGGAGAATGTGCCGGCCGGCGACCCGTTCGACGAGCGCACCGAGGTGGGGCCGCTGATCTCCGCCGAGCACCTCGCGCGCGTGCGCGGCTATCTCGACCGCGCCGTCGCCGCCGGCGGCCGCATCGCGGTTGCCGGCGAGCGGCCGGTGGGCAAGGGCTGGTTCCTGCCGCCGACCCTGGTGACGGGCGTGGACAACTCCGCCGAGATCTGCCGGGAGGAACTGTTCGCCCCCGTCGCGGTGGTCCTGCCGTACCGGGACGTCGACGACGCGGTCGCCGTCGCGAACGACTCCCCGTACGGACTCAACGCGAGCGTCTTCGGCGACCACGCCGAGGCGGTGGCCGTGGCTCAGCGCCTCGACACCGGCACCGTCGCGATCAACGGTGGCGGCCCGATGCGGGCGGACGTGCCCTGGGGCGGATCGAAGCGCAGCGGCACCGGCGTGGAAATGGGCGAGGACGGGTTCGCCGAGTTCTTCCGGATCAAGCACCTGAACTGGCAGGTGCCGTCGTGACCATCGAAACCCGAATGCCCGCACACGCTCCCGCGTACCCGATCCTCGACGGACCGGCACCCGATCTCGCGATCCGCGCCACGACGGGTGATCGCACCGTGCCGTGGCTGCTCGACCGGTGGCGCACCGGCCGGCCGGACAAGGCCTTTCTCATCTGGGAGCCGCACACCGGCGCCGAGGCGCAGCGCTGGAGCTACGCGGAATTCGCCGCCGCGGTCGACCGGCTCGCGGCCGGACTGCAGGCGCGCGGCATCGCACCCGGTGACCGTGTGGTGCTGCTGATGGACAACTGCCCCGACTTCCTCGTCGGATGGGCGGCGATCGTGTCGACCGGCGCGGTCGCGGTGTGCCTCAACACCCGCAGCAGCGCCGACGAACTCGCCTACTACGACCGGCACTGCGCCCCCCGGGCCGCGCTGATCGGAACCCGGTCGGCCGAGGCCGCGCGGGCCGCCATGCCCGGGCTCGAATGGATCGCGACGACCGGCGGCACCGAGACCCTCGAGGCCGCGGCACCGGCGGGCACCGTGCCCGAGGGCGCGTCCGGCAGCCTCGGCGCGCTCGGACGGACGGCCGGGGCACCCGCGCCGGTGTCCATCGATCCGCTCGCACCCGCGAGCATCCAGTACACCTCCGGGACGACGGCGCGGCCCAAGGCCGTGGTCTGGACGCACGCCAACTGCCTCTGGGCCGCACAGGTCAACGCCGCCCACGCCGGCCTGCGCGGCACCGACGTCGGGCTGATCACCCTGCCGCTGTTCCACACCAACGCCCTGGGCTACTCGTTCCTGGGACTGCTCTGGGTGGGGGCCACCGTGGTGCTGACCCCGAAGTTCTCCGCGTCCCGCTTCTGGGACGTCTCGCTCCGGCACCGGTGCACGTGGGCATCGGTGGTGTCGTTCATGCTCCGGGCCCTCGACGGTGCTCCCGTTCCGGCCGACCACAGCTACCGGCACTGGTCGGGCAGCGCGACGCAGCACTCGGTGGCCGACGGGATCCGCATGACCGGGTGGTTCGGCATGACGGAGACCGTGTCGCACCCCGTCGTCAGCGAACTGGCCCATCCCGACCCCGACGGGGCGATGGGACGCCCGGCCCCCGAGTACGCCGTCGCGGTCGTCGACGACGACGGTCGTCCCGTCGCGCCCGGCACGGTGGGTGACCTGTGGGTGCGCGGAACACCGGGTGTGTCCCTGTTCGCCGGGTACCTGCACAACGACGACGCGACGCGGGAGGCCTTCACCCCCGACGGCTGGTTCCGCACCGGAGACCGGGTGCGCCAGGACCGCTCCGGGCAGTTGTGGTTCGTCGAGCGGTCCAAGGACATGCTCAAGGTCGGCGGTGAGAACGTCGCCGCCGCCGAGATCGAACGCGTGGTCGCGGCGGTGCCCGGGGTCCGGGAGGCCGCCGTCGTGGCGAAACCGGACCCGATGCTCGGCGACGTCCCGGTCGCCTTCGTGATTCCGGACGGCGCCGCACCCCACGGCCTGCCGGCCGAGATCGAGCGGGCCTGCACAGAACTGCTGTCCGACTTCAAACGACCGCGCGAGGTCCACCTGGTACCGGAGTTCCCGCGCGCCACCTTGAACAAGGTCGCCAAGGCGAAGCTGCGGCACTGGCTGCGCGAGCCGTCGACGGAAGCGGGGAAGACATGGACCTGGGCGTGATCCTCGGCGACGTGCACTCCTCGCTGTCGCCGCGCGAGCACCTCGACGGACTGCTGCGCCAGGTCGAGGCCGCGCAACGCAACGGCGTGCGCCACATCGTGATGGGCCACCACTACATCTACGGCAACCTGCGCTGGCTGCAGCCGATCCCGACCCTGGCGCGGATCGCGGCCGAGCTGGACCCCGGCGTGAAGATCGGCACGATGGTGGTGCAGGTGCCGCTGTTCCATCCGGTCGCCCTCGCCGAGGAACTCGCCACCCTCGACATCCTGACCCGGGGCAATCTCATCGTCGGCGCCGGCGCGGGATACCGGCGCGAGGAGTTCGCCGCGTTCGGCGTCGACTTCGACCGGCGGTTCGCCATGATGGACGAGGCGCTGCAGATCATCCGGCTCATGTGGACGCAGGACGAGGTCGACTTCCACGGCAGGTTCTGGCGGCTCGACGGGGTCAAGACCCACATCCGACCCTGGCAGGACCCCCATCCGCCGATCTGGATCGGTGCACTGAAGGATTCCGGCGTCCGGCGCTCCGCACGACTGGGCGACGCGTGGCCGGTGACGCCCGAAACCCGGACCGACGACATGCATCGCATGTTCGGCGTCTATGCCGCGGCGCGCCTCGAGCACGGGCGGCCACCGGTGGCGCGGCACCCGCTGCGCCGCGAGATCGTTCCCGGCGCCACCACCGAGGATGCGTTCCGGCGCTTCGAATCCATGGCGCGTGACCGCCTGCTTGCCTACGCGCAGCGGGAACTGGACACCCGCGATGCCACCGCCCTCACCGAACGATTCCGGCAGGTCGCGGCCGAGGAGGCGATCGTCGGAACCCCCGACGACTGTCTCGGCCAGTTGCGCGCTCTCGCGGCGCAGGTGCCGGTCGATCCGGTGATCGTGCGCGCACAGTGGCCCGACATGACGGCCGACGACGTCGTCGCGTACCTCGACGACCTCGGCCGCGACATCGTTCCCGGAATGCGCGAGATCGTCTCGATCGACGCCCGCACCATGGCGGACCCCTCGGCGATCGCGGATACGAGCCCGACAGGAGAAGTCCGATGACGCTCGACGACCGGAGCACCGAACCGCGTTGTCCCGTGGTCGACTTCGACCACAACTCCGCCGCGCACGCCGAGGATCCGGTCGGCTCCTACCGGCGGATGCGGGCGACAGGGCCGGTGGTCCGGTCGACCCGTCACGGCGGCTTCTGGGTGCTCACCGACTACGACGGCGTGTTCGAGGCCGCCCGCGACGATCAGACCTTCTCGTCCGCGCGGTGTCCCTACGGCGGCGACGGCCTGGCCACCGTCATCCCCAAGACGCCGGTGAACCACCACATCCCCGTCGAACTCGATCCTCCGGAACATCGCAAGTACCGCAAGCTGATCAACCCGCTGACCTCCCCCGCGGCCGTCGAGCACCTGAGGCCGGCGATCGAGAAGTACACGACGTGGTTCATCGACCAGGTCGTCGAGGACGGCGCGTGCGACTTCGCGACGGTCATCGGCGTGCCGGCCGTGGTGACGATCGACTGGCTCGGCCTGCCGCCGGAGGACTGGGAGCGTTACGCGCACGCCCATCACGCCGCGCTCTCCGACCTGCCCGGCACGCCGGAGTTCGAGCACGCGATCTCCGTCGAGTTCCCGTGGATGGAGGAACAATTGCGGGCCGCGATCGCCGAGCGGCGCGTACGTCCGCGGGACGACGTGCTGAGTCACCTCGTCGGCTCGGAGGTGGACGGCCGGTCCGTCACGGACGACGAGGTGTTCGCCATGGCGGAGCTGCTGATCTCCGGCGGCGTGGGCACCACCGCCTCCCTCGTCAGCCAGACACTGATGTACCTCGACCGCAACCACGAGCTGCGCCGCACCCTGGCCGAGCACCCGGAGAAGCTGCCGCGCGCGATCGAGGAGTTCCTGCGCGTCTTCTCGCCCACGCAGGCCCTGGCCCGCACGGTGACTCGTGACGTCGAGTTCCGCGGGCACGACTTCCGCACCGGCGATCGCGTGCTCCTCGGCTGGGCGTCGGCGAACCGCGACCCGCAGGCGTTCGACGACCCGGACACCGTGGACATCGAGCGGTGGCCGAATCGGCACACGGCGTTCGGCATGGGTGTGCACCGGTGCGCCGGGGCGCACATCGCCCGCGCGCTGTCCCTCGAGATGCTCGGCCAGATCCTGCGCCGCATGCCGGATTACGAAATCCTGCACGACCAGGTGGTCCCGTTCGCGCACCAGGCGGTCAATCCCGGTTGGAAGCGAATTCCCGCGCGCTTCACGCCCGGGCCGCGTATCGGCTCCCGAGCTGGGAACGCACGCCCTTCCTCGATCTGACGGGTTCCCCTTCAAGGGATTTCGCGCCGGCGGAACGGGACGGGTGGACCGCGAAGCCGGGGCGTTCCCCGAATCGACCATTGACCTCCCGGGTCCGATGTGAGCATAATCATATGCAGAGATTCCTTCCGCTACCGTTCTTCTCCCGTCTCGCGATCCACCGCTCTGCACACAAGCCCGGCCGACCTCCCCGCAGAAGCGGTCGCCCGGTCCGTGACGCGAATCGAAGATCGGGTCGAGAGAGAGGTTCACGTCATGGGATTCGACGGCATGGTCGCCTTCGTCACCGGTGCGGCGAGGGGGCAGGGACGCAACCACGCGGTGCGCCTCGCCCGGGAGGGGGCCGACATCATCGCGATCGACCTGTGCGCTCCGGTGCAGGGCGCCCCGTACGACATGGCCACCCGGTCGGACCTCGACGAGACGGTCCGACTGGTACAGGCCGAGGGGCGGCAGATCGTGACCACCGAAGCGGACGTGCGGGATTCGGCCGCAGTCGCCAAGGCCGTGGCGACGGGCGTCGAGCGGTTCGGCCGCCTCGACGTCGTCGTCGCCAACGCCGGGATCGCCGGCAGCTACCCGGTCGAGGATCTCACCGACGAGATCTGGCGCGACATGATCGACATCAACCTCACCGGCGTGTGGAACACGGTGAAGGCCTCCGTCCCGCACCTGCGTGCCGGCGGCCGCGGCGGCAGCATCGTGCTGATCAGCTCCATCGCCGGCCTGAAAGGCTTGCCGAACAACGCCCACTACGCGGCGGCCAAGCACGGCGTTCTCGGCGTGATGCGCAGTCTCGCCAACGAACTCGGCCCCGAAGGTATCCGGGTCAACGCGGTCCTGCCGACCAACGTGGAGACCCGGATGCTGCTGAACGACGCGATCTACAAGTTGTTCCTCCCGGACGAGCCGCAGCCCACCCGGGAACAGGTCGAACCCCTGCTGCACGGCATGCATGCCCTCGACGTCCCGTTCGTGCAGCCCGACGACGTCAGCAACGCCGTCCTGTTCCTCGCCGGAGCCGGGTCCCGCTACGTCACCGGCATCACGATGCCGATCGACGCCGGCGCCCTGGTGAAGTAGTGACAGGCCCCGAAACACGCTCCGCGACGGAAGGACACGACATGCTCGACGGCCGGGGCCGCCACCCACGACGCACGGAGGATGTCCTCGAGATCCGCGAACTGGCGACGCGGTACGCCCTGGCCGTCGACGACCACGACATGCGGACGCTGGCCGCACTGTACGTGCCCGACGCAGCGTTCCACGGTCTGTCGGAATCGCTGTGGGGGCGGGACGCGATCGTCGCCTACGTGCGTGCCGCGCTCGACGGATACGACGGGGTCAGCGTGCACACCCCGCACCCCGGCACGGTGGACTTCACCGGTGAGGACACGGCGCAGGGGGTCGTGCCCTCCCACGTCGAGTTCGCGCAGGCGGGTGTGCAGAGCATTCTCGCGTTGCGGTACCACGACCGTTACGTCAGACGGAACGGGCGCTGGCACTTCGGCGAACGCCGGCTCGAGGTCCGGTACGCGACGCCGACCGCCGCGTACGGGACGGTCCTCACGGCTGCGACCGCACCCGGTCCGCCGGCCCCCGCCGAACAGGACGGACGACTCCGGCCGAGTCCGTCACCCACCTTCGACTGAACCACCCCGAGAGAGGGAATTGCGATGCAAGACAACGACGGATCGGACGCCTACGACGTCATCGTGCTCGGCAGCGGGGGCGCCGGACTGAGCGCCGCCCTGTCGGCCGCCCGGTGCGGTGCCCGAGTGGGGGTGTTCGAGAAGGGCGAACTGCTCGGCGGTACCACGTGCCTGTCGAGCGCCGTGGCGTGGCTGCCGAACAACCGGTACGCGCGGGAGGCGGGGATCGTCGACTCGCGCGAGCAGTCCCTCGCCTACCTCGAATCCCTGTCGCACGGGATGATCCTGCCCGAGCTGGCGGAGGCGTTCGTCGACACCGTTCCCGAACTGCTCGACTGGCTCGACACCACGCCGCTGAAGATGCGCCTCGTCGCCGGTTACCCCGACTACCACCCCGAGCGGCCCGGCGGCATGCCGCAGGGCGGACGCTCCCTCGAGCCCGACCTGTTCAGCTTCATCGACCTCGGCCGATGGGAGGACAAGCTCGTCGGGGTTCCGCGCCGTATGACGGTCGCCGAGACCCCCATCGGCGGCGGCACCGGCCATCTTCCCCCCGAGGTGCTCGAGCAGCGGGAGCGCGACCGCGTGGAGGGCCTGGGCCGCGGCATGATCGCGGCCCTCCTCCAGGGCTGCCTCGACGAGGGTGTCGCCGTGCACACCGGGGAGCGGGGCGTGCGGCTGATCCAGGACGAGTCCGGCCGCATCACCGGCGTGCGGTTCGAGGGACGGGGCGGGCCGCACGACGTGCGCGCGGAGCACGGCGTCGTGCTCGCCACCGGCGGCTTCGAATGGGACGAGCGGCTGCGGCGCGACTTCCTGCGCGGACCGATGGCGCACCCGGCCACCGTGCCCACGTGCACGGGGGACGGATTGCGCATGGCGATGCGCGTCGGCGCGCAGCTCGGCAACATGCGCGAGGCCTGGTGGGCGCCGGTCGCGGTGCTGCCCGGGCAACGGGCGAACGGTGCCCAGGCCGTCCAGCTCGTGCACCGGGAGCGCACTGCGCCGCACTCGATCATGGTCAACCGGCTCGGTCGGCGGTTCACCAACGAGGCGACCAACTACAACGCGCTCGGTGGGGCGTTCCACCAGCTCGACGCGCACGACTTCGACTACCTGAACCAGCCGTGCTGGCTGATCTTCGACGCCGACCACGTCGAGAAGTACGGCGCGTTCGGGGCCGCGCCGGGCACCGACGCCCCGGAGTGGGTCGTGCGCGCCGACACTCTCGCCGATCTGGCACGGCAGATCGACGTCCCCGCGGACACCCTCGAATCGACGGTCGTCCACTGGAACGAGGACGTGCGTCGGGGCCACGACAGCGAGTACCACCGCGGCGAGAGCGTGTACGACGGATTTGTCGGTGACAAGAACAGGTATCCCGGCGTGGAATCCACCCTGGGACCCGTCGCGCGGGCCCCCTTCCACGCGGTGCAGATCCACAGCAGCACGCTCGGCACGAAGGGCGGTCCGCGCACCGACGCGGACGGCGCGGTCCTCGACGTCGACGATCGGGTCATCCCCGGGCTGTTCGCCGCGGGCAACGTCATGGCGGCCCCCACCGGGATGGTCTACGGCGGAGCCGGCGGAACGCTCGGTCCGGCACTGGTGTTCGGCTACCGGGCGGGCCGGGCCGCGGCGCGGGGGGCGGTCCGCGCGGCCGAGCCGTCGGCGGACACGGCTGCGGCGCCGTTGCGGCCGGTGTCGCTCGCCTGACGGATCAAGGGGACATCCGCGCGGCCACCGGTCAGCCGCGACAGCCGTTGCTGTCGCGGCTGACCGGCGTGCGCGCGACTCCGGATGGTCTACGGCGGAGCCGGCGGAACGCTCGGTCCGGCAATGGTGTTCGGCTACCGGACGGGCCGGGCCGCGGCGCGGGCGGTCGGATCCCCGTCCGAACCCGACGGCATCCTGATGGAGCCGACGTCGGTGTGACGATTCAGCGGAGGGAGTGGTACGCGTCGGCGACGATGTCCAGCGCCGACCGGATCTCCTCCGGACTCCGCGTATACGGCAGCCGGAGATGACGTTCGAACGCGGCGTGCACTCCGAACTGGGGCCCGGCGACGAGGAGCACGCCGCGCTCGAACGCAGCGGTACACAATCGTGTCGACACCGGGCGCGGCATTTCCGCCCATACCGTCATACCCCCGTGATTGGGATACACCCGCCATTCGGGCAGAGTCCGCGCCATCGCATCGAGCAGTACCGTTCGGCGTTCGCGCAATGATTCCCGCCGACGTTCGAGAGTGTCGGGAGCCGACAGCAGCTCTGCGGCAGCGAGCTGATCGGGTAGCGACGTGCCGAGATCGAATCCCGTCCGGTACCCGATCAACCGGGAAACAACGGCCGGATCGGCGCGGATCCACCCGATTCGCAGTCCTGTCCAGAATGTCTTCGACATCGAGCCCAAACAGATCGACGGGCACCCGCTCTGTTCGGCGAACACCGCCATCGGTGGCGGTGGAGGGGTCTCGAGCCACAATTCGGACGGGACTTCGTCCACGATCAGCGTGGTTCCCGACTCGGCAGCGATTCGGGCGTACTGTTCGCGGCCCTCCCGTGTCAGGCACATCCCTGTCGGCTGATTGAAGTCGGGGGTGATGTGTGCCAGCCGCGCGCCCGACTGGCGCGCGGCGTCGTGGATGGCAGCGAGGTCCCAGCCGCCGAACGTCGTGTCGTCCGGGTCCAGCGCGATCGGCACGACCTGCAGGTTGGACTGCGTCATCGCCATGAGCGCCGTGGGATGGGTGGGGTGCTCGACGAGGATGCGGTCGCCGGGACTGCTGAGACAGTTCAGCACGAGTGTGAGGGCATGCTGCGCGCCCGCCGTGATCATGATCTGTTCCGGCGTGGTGTCGAGACCTCGCTCGGTGTACCGGCGCGCGACGAGCGACCGCAGCTCCGGCAGTCCGGCGCGGTCCATTCCGTGTGAGTTCAACAGCGCCGGTAACCGTGTCAGCGCGGTCGAATACGCCTGCATGATGCTGTCGACCGGCGTGTCCGGAAGTAGATGTGCGAGGTCGAGACTCGCATTCTGCGCCGCGTCGGTGACCTGTCGGAAGATGACGCTGCCGGCCTCCGCGCGGCCCGTCGGCAACGCCACGACGCTGCGAGCGCCCTGCCGGCTGAGCAGATAGCCGTCCCTGCGGAGATCGGCATATGCCGAGGTGACGGTGCTCCGGCTCACCGACAGAGCGACCGCCAGATCGCGTTCGCTGGGCAGAGCCGAGCCCAGGCAGATGCGTCCGTCGTGCACCAGTGAACGGATACCGTCGCTCAGCTTCAGATAGGTCGCTCCTCGGCTGTGCGTACGCGCACGGATCTCGACCGAGCACGTCCCGAGTTCCCGGACCAGGGTCGTGGCCCCGATGACTCGCACTCCGACCACGTGTCTTCTCCCTTTCGACGTGTCCGACCGGCGTGGTTCTCGAATCCAGGCCAGTCATCCCTCACTGGACCGTTGACCCCTTCTTCTCGGGTGTGAGCATAATCATACGCAGAGATTTTCGAGCACTTCGTCCACCTCATCCCGCCGCTCGTTTTCGCTGGTGAGCGCTTACTTCCACAACCGAATGCAGGTCCCGAACATCAATG
The DNA here is from genome assembly GCF_011058195.1 of Rhodococcus sp. 14C212. Classification (NCBI taxonomy): domain Bacteria; kingdom Bacillati; phylum Actinomycetota; class Actinomycetes; order Mycobacteriales; family Nocardiaceae; genus Rhodococcus; species Rhodococcus sp. 14C212. The sequence continues at coordinate 156,174 of NZ_JAALEH010000003.1, forward strand.
AGGAGTCAGATATGTCGAAGACGCGACGGATGGTCCGACTCGCCGGAGCCTTCTGTGCCCTGCTCACCGCCGCCGCATGCGGCGGCGTGGGCGAGCTCGGGGCAGCGAACGCCGGCGACGACATCACCCTCGGATACCAAGGCAAGATGAGCATTCTGGCCGCTCTGGTCGCCCAGGATCAGGGAATCTTCGAAAAACGGGGCGTTGCCGTGGAGTTCATGGAGTTCACCTCCATCCCGGCGATGACCACAGCCGTGGCGGAGGGACAGCTCGACGTCGCATTCACCACGCCGGTCACCGTTGCGCAGTACAACCAGGGCGCCTCCGGTGCTCAGATGCGGATGCTCGCGGCCTGCTGCACGTTCCAGTACACCGCCGTCGCGAAGGAGGGTGGCCCGATCACGGCGAGTCGCGACGGCAACTGGATCGAGGCCGTTCGCACCTGGCGGGGTGCCACGATCGGTGTTCCCGCCCTCGGTGGCTCCTACGACATCCTCACCCGGAACATCGTGCGCGAAGCCGGCCTCGACCCCGACCGGGACGTCGCGATCGTCGCTGTCGCCACGGGACAACCGGCGGTCTCCGCCCTGCAGGTCGGGTCCGCGGACATCGTAGTCAGTGACCGCTCCGGTGCCGCCGTCACACTCGACGCCGGGATCGGACAGATCGTCTTCGACCTTCGTTCGGGCGACGGACCGGCTTCGCTCCGCGACGCCGTCGTCTCGGGCTACGTATCGCGGGCCGACGCCCTCGACGGTGAGAACGCCGAAGACCTCCTCGCCTTCCGGGACGGCCTCGAGGACGCCCGACTGTTCATTCTCGATCCGGCGAACGAGGAGGCGGTCAAGAGCGCGATCACCGAGGCGATGGGGTTGGGCCCCGAGGCCACCGACCTGCTCTACCGCAGCATCGACCAATACGACGTCGCGCTCGACCGCGAGACCGTGGAGCTCAGTTCCGCCGCGTACGTCGACGAGGGACTGTTGCCCGACGGTTTCACCTACGACGGTCTGGTACTGGCAGGTGCGGATCGCTGACGGATCCAGCTCACGGAACGTCACCGGGCACCGCAGTCCACGAGTGTGCCGCTACGAAGGGAAGACAGTGAACCGCTACTCGCTACCGATCGACATTTCGACCGACAGGCACGTGCCGGCATTCGACGTGCGCAAGCAGGAGCCGAAGTACGAGGCGCCCTCGCCTGTTCGGCCCCCGGAGGATGCACCGAACGTGCTGGTGATCCTCCTCGACGACGTAGGTTTCGGTGCGTCGTCCGCGTTCGGCGGTCCGTGCCGGATGCCGGCAGCCGAAGCTCTCGCCGACAACGGTGCCCGGTTCTCGCGATTCCACACCACGGCGCTGTGCTCACCGACGCGGGCAGCGCTCCTCAGCGGCCGCAACCACCATTCGGTCGGAATGGGCGGGGTACCGGAGACCGCCACTTCGTCGCCGGGTTACAACGCCCTGCGTCCGCGGAGTTGTGCGACTGTCGCGCAGACTCTTTCGTACAACGGGTACGCGACGGGCGCATTCGGCAAGATGCACCAGACGCCGCCGTGGGAACAGACCGTGGCCGGTCCCTTCGACCATTGGCCCACCCGAGAGGGATTCGACAAGTTCTACGGATTCGTCGGGGCAGAGACCAATCAGTTCACGCCCAACCTCTACGACGGCACCACTCCGATCGAGACTCCGGGGACGGAAGCCGACGGGTACCACCTTTCCGAGGACCTGGTGGACCAGGCGATTCGATGGACGGAATCGGTACGCACACTCGACCCCGACAAGCCGTGGTTCTGCTATCTGAGCTTCGGAGCCTGTCACACCCCGTTCCACCTGCCGCGGGACTGGCGGACCCGCTACCGCGGTGAATTCTCCGCGGGATGGGACGCCCAGCGGGAGATCACCTTGGCTCGGCAGAAGGAACTGGGTGTCGTCCCGCAGGACGCCAGGCTCGGCCCGTGGACGCCCGGAGTGCCGCACTGGGACGAACTGGACGACGCTCAGAAGGTCGTCGCCGAACGCCTGATGGAGGCCTACGCGGCTTTCGCCGAGCACACCGACGAACAGGTCGGCCGGATGATCGCCGAACTGGACGCACGTGGGGAACTCGACAACACCCTGGTGTTCTACATCCTGGGTGACAACGGTGCCTCCGCCGAAGGTGGTCTCGAGGGCACGATGAACGAGATGGCCGGCGTCAACGGTGTCCACATCACCGCCGCGGATCTCGTGGACCGGCTCGACGACGTCGGTGGCCCGTTGAGCTATGCCCTGTACCCGGCCGGCTGGGCCGTGGCCATGGACACCCCCTACCAGTGGACCAAGCAGGTCGCCTCGCATTACGGCGGAACCCGCAACGGCATGATCGTGCACTGGCCCGAGGCTCTCACCACGCCCGGAATCCGCAATCAGTGGCACCACTGCATCGATGTCGCCCCGACGATCCTCGAGGCTGCGGGCCTGCCCGAACCGACGACGGTAGACGGAGTGGCCCAGCGCCCCTACGAGGGCGTGTCGATGTTGTACTGCTTCGACGACGAGTCCGCGCGCGATCGCCACACCACCCAGTACTTCGAGATGTTCGGCAACAGGGGGATCTACCATCACGGATGGACAGCCGTGACCAAACACCGCACGCCGTGGACGATGGCGGCGATCGAGGCGGTCGACTTCGACGACGACGTGTGGGAACTCTACGACACGAACACCGACTGGTCGCAGGCGGTGAATCTGGCCGACCGGTATCCCGACAAGCTCGAGGAACTCAAGCGGCTGTTCGTCGCGGAAGCCACCCGCTACCAGGTCTTCCCGCTCGACGACCGGCTCTCGGAACGGTTCGACCCGGCAGTTGCCGGCAGGCGGACGCTGATGAGCGGACGCACCGAGCTGACCGTCCGTCCCGGCACCGATCGCCTGCGTGAGGACTCCGTGCCGAATCTGAAGAACACGTCCTTCCGGATCACCGCCTCGATCGACAGCGGTCCGAAGTCGCCACACGGTGTCGTCGCGGCCCAGGGTGGACGCTTCGGCGGCTGGGCCCTGTACTGCATCGATGGACGAATAATCTTCTGCCACAACCTGTGCGACGTCGAAAGGTACTACGTGCGCACCGACCTCGTCGCCCCGGGCAGGCACAAGATCGAGTTCGTGTTCGATTACGACGGGGGCGGCGTCGGCAGAGGCGGCTCGGGCTCGATTCTCGTCGACGGTACATGTGTCGGCGAGGGGCGCATCGAGCGCACGGTGCCGTACGTCTTCTCTGTGGACGAGGTCCTGAGCATCGGGCGCGATCGCGGTACGCCTGTCTCGGAAGAGTACCGAGCGGACGAGTCGAGCGTGTTCGACGGGACCGTCGAGTACGTCACCTTCGCCACCGAGGACGGCGCCGGCGATGTCGAACAGCGCCTGCGCGCCACGTTGGCGACCCACTGACCGGCGCCGGCCGAGCAGCCATCACACCGAGTAATCATCACACGAGGAGCAACGACATGACGGGACGAGTCGAGGGCAAGGTCGCCTTCGTCACCGGTGCGGCACGGGGGCAGGGACGCAGCCACGCCGTGCGGTTGGCGGAGGAAGGTGCCGACATCATCGCGGTCGACATCTGTGCGGACATCGACACCGTGACCCCCTACTATCCGCTTGCCACCGAGGCCGAGCTGAAGGAGACGGTGCGGCAGGTCGAAGCGCTCGGACGACGCATCGTCGCCCGCACGGCCGACGTCCGTGACCTGGACGGCCTGCAGACAGCGTTCGACGCCGGCGTCGCGGAACTCGGGCGAATCGACATCGTCGTCGCCAATGCGGGAATCGCCACGTACGGCCGGTCCTGGGAACTGACGGCGGACCAGTGGCGGGACATGATCGACGTCAATCTCACAGGTGTGTATCACACCGCGAAAGTAGCGGTTCCGACGATGATCCAGGCGGGACGCGGTGGTTCGATCATGTTCACCAGTTCGATCGGCGGCCTGAAAGGAATCCAGCAGGTCGGACACTATGTCGCGGCGAAGCACGGCATCGTCGGGCTCATGCGGACCATGGCGAACGAGCTGGGTCCCTACGGGGTCCGGGTCAACACGATCCACCCCACCAACGTTGCCACGATGATGATCCAGAATCCCGGCACCTACGGCATGTTCGCGCCGGACGACCCGGAACCTACCCAGGAGAAGGCGATGCCGGGATTCATGTCGTTGAACACACTGCCCGTCCCGTGGGTGGAGAGCGCCGACATCAGCAGTGCCGTGCTCTACCTCGCAAGTGACGAGGCGCGTTACGTCACCGGCGTCGCGCTGCCCGTCGATGCGGGTGCACACGTCAAGTAGCCGGTGGCTGAGAAGGAGTGATGAGCAGTGGTACCGAAAGACAACAGTAGCAATGGGGCAGTCGAACTCGACGCCGTGACCGTCGAGTTCGATCGGCACGGGACGGGCGAGGCGAACCGGGTTCTCGACGGTGTTTCCCTCGAAGTGCACGACGGAGAGTTTCTCGTCCTCGTCGGACGGAGCGGTTGCGGCAAGACCACCATCCTGAATCTGCTTGCCGGACTGATACGGAACTTCACGGGACGAGTCGGCATCCTCGGACGCACGCCGGCCGAGGCACGCGACGATGTCGCTTACATGTTCGCCCGGGACGCCCTGCTCCCGTGGCGTTCGGCGGTCCGGAACGTGCAGTTCGGATTGGAGATCCGCCATCCCGAGATGCCGCGCAGACAGCGGCGTGAACGTGCCCTGCAGTATCTCGATCTCGTGGGCCTGCGGGCCAGCGCCGGTCTGTATCCGTGGCAGCTGTCCCAAGGGATGCGTCAGCGTGTGGCTCTGGCACGGACATGGGCCCTGGATCCGAAGTTGCTGCTCATGGACGAGCCGTTCGCAGCGCTCGACGCCCAGACCCGCGGTGACGTCCAGCGGAAGTTCCTGGACCTGTGGGCCGGTGATCGCAAGAGCGTCGTGTTCGTCACGCACGACCTCACGGAGGCGATCCTCATGGCGGATCGGATCGTCCTGCTCGCCGAAGGAAGGATCGCCGCGGAGCACATCGTCGACATCCCCAGACCGCGCAACGTCGACGAGATCACCCTCGATCCCACATACCGGCGCATCTACAAGGAGCTCGTCGACGCGCTGCACGCCCCGGCGGAGAACTCCGAGCAGGTCCCCGCGTAACACTTCCGAACGATTCCGGCGGCTCGCGCAATGCGGGCCGTCGGGAAAGGGTCGAAAATGACTACAGCAGTGGAAAGCCCCCGAACCCCCAGCCCCAGTGTCACCGGCCGGTCACGTTCGTCGAACAGCACTCTCTCTGCCGGCACCAGGAAGGCTCGGATCGGGCGGCACCCGCTCACATTGCTCGCCATGCGGGTTGGTTTTGCTGCGGCACTGATCGGGCTGTGGCAGCTCGTGGTGAGCCTGCAATTGATCGATCGCACTGTGTCGAGCAGTCCCGTCGAGGTCGGGCATGCCCTCGCAAGCGCGGTCACCGGCAGTGAACTCTGGCTCAATCTCGCCGACACGATGGTCGCGGCGGTGCTCGCCTTCGTGCTGGCCTCGGTCGTAGGGGTTGTGATCGGCATCGGTCTGGCACTGCTGCCGTCGGTAGAGAAGATCGTTGCGCCGTTCCTCGATGCGATCAACGCGATGCCCCGGATCGCGCTCGCCCCGGTGTTCGTGGTGGCCTTCGGTCTGAGTATCAGCTCGAAGATCGCTCTGGCATTTTCCATCGTGGTGTTCATGGTGATCAGCGCGGCCCGAGCCGGCGTGCGATCGGTGGATGTCGACGTCGCTGTCCTCGCCCGCACGCTGGGTGCCACACGCCGCCAGATGTTCACCAAGGTGCTCGTACCGGTGGCAGTCCCGTCGATCTTCGGCGGCCTGCGTCTGGGACTGATCTACTCGATCCTCGGCGTGGTGACGGCGGAGCTGATTGCGTCCCGGAGCGGGGTGGGGCAGCTGCTGCAGAAATACGCCGGGTTGTTCCAGACCGCAGAGATGTACGCGGTACTGATCGTCCTGGCTGTGGTAGCGGGGTTGATCAATGCCGGGATGACCCGCCTCGAGAGCGCCCTTCTGCGATGGCAACCCGATCAATCGTGACCGACACGATTACCGACGCCGACACAAGTGGTTCGAGCGATCGCGCGGCGTGAGCAGGACAGTGCGACGCCCCCGGCCGGTGTCCATACGGACTGAGCCGGGGGCTTTCGCATGCCGTCAGCTCGCCCGGATCACACATCGGAAACCGATGTGTCCGGTCGACGTATCCTCGCTCTGTCCCTGCCGGGCAGCCGGGCGGTAGCGCAGGCAGTAGTTGGGCGCACAGAGGTGAGAGCCGCCCTTGATCACCCGTCGCGGGCGGGGTGCGTCGACGGGTTGCTCTGCCACCAGATTCCGAGGGTTCCGGGGTATGCAGCATGCAGAGGCGGGCGCGACGTTCTTTCCTCCGCTGGCGTGGTCGCCGGTGAAGTAGTCGAGGGTCCACTCCCAGACGTTGCCCGCCATGTCGTGCAGTCCATACGAATTGGGTGGGAAGGCGTGCACCGGGGAGGTTCGGTAGTAGCCGTCCTCCTCCAGGTTCTGCCACGGGAACTCGCCCTGCCATACGTTCGCGCGCGGGCCCCCGGTCGGTGGATCGTCGTCGCCCCAGACGAAATTCCTGCCCTCGAGACCGCCGCGCGCTGCGAACTCCCACTCGGCCTCCGTGGGCAGATCTTTGCCGGACCACCTCGCGTACGCGAGTGCGTCGTCGAAGGAGACGTGCGTGACCGGGTGGTCCTCGCGGCCTTCCGTTGTGCTGCCGGGGCCCTCGGGATGCCGCCAATCGGCTCCCGGGATCCACGACCACCACCGTGTGAAGTCGTCGAGGGGGACCGGATGATTCGGCGGATCGAAGACGAGTGAGCCAGGCACGAGCAGTCCGACGGGTGCGGCCGGGAAGTCGGCCGGGTCCGGGGCGATTTCAGCGGTGGTCACGTGCCCTGAGTCCTCGACGAACCTGCGAAATTCTGCGACGGTCACCGGATGGATGTCGATCCAGAACTCGTCGACGGCGACCTGGTGGGCGGGCCGTTCCTCTGGGTAGAAGTGGTCCGATCCCATCCGGAAATCGCCGCCGGGGATGTGCTGCATGGTGTCGACGGGCCGGGCTCGTCCCGATGTGCCGAAACTCCCGGATGACGACGGCTTCATGAGTGCTCCCTCAGGGCCTTGGTTTACGGCCGTTCGGGACTTTTGCCCCTTGCCGACCCTCTAGCTAATAATCATGATAAGCATTAAAGTGCGGTTCGTCACAATATGCATAGAATGAGAACGGGAGCACTCATGGGACGAGTAGCCGGAAAGGTCGCGCTGGTCACCGGCGCCGCCCGGGGCCAGGGACGATCGAACGCCGTCCGTCTTGCGGAGGAGGGCGCCGACGTCGTGATCCTCGACTCCTGCAAGGACGTCGACACGGTCGCCTATCCGCTCGCCACCACCGACGACCTCGCCGAGACCAGACGCCTCGTCGAGGCCGCGGGTCGCCGCTGCCTGTCCCGTGTCGTCGACGTGCGCGACCAGGCGGCCCTCGACCTCCTCGTCTCCGACGCCGTCGACGAGTTCGGGCACATCGACATCGTCAGCGCCAATGCCGGCATCGTCAGCTTCACGCCCACCTGGCACCTCAGCGACGAGGAGTGGCAGAACGTCATCGACGTCAACCTCACCGGCGTCTTCCACACCGTGCGGGCCGTCGTGCCGCGCATGATCGAGCAGGGCACCGGCGGAGCGATCGTGCTCACCAGCTCCGTCGCCGCGATCCGGGCGAGCCGCAACCTCGGGCACTACGCGGCCAGCAAGGGGGGTGTCGTGAGCCTCATGCGCACCCTCTCCAACGAGCTGGGGGAGCACGGCATCCGGGTGAACACCCTCAACCCCGGTACCGTCCGGACGGACATGATCGAGAACGACGCCATGTACCGCATCTACCGTCCGGACCTCGAGTCGCCCACGCAGGCCGACATCGTCGACCACTGCCGTCGGCGCAACGAACTCGACGTTCCCTGGGTCGAGGCCGTCGACATCAGCAATGCCCTGGTCTGGCTGGCCTCCGACGAGGCGCGGTACGTGACCGGCGTGGTCCTGCCCATCGACGCCGGATTGCTCGCCAAGTCCTAGAACCCGATTCGCCGCCGGCGAATCCCGTCCCGGAAGGAACGCACGATGGAAAGCCCCGCCCGCTGTCCGGTCGTCCACTTCGACCACAACTCGCCCGAGCACTCGGCCGACCCGGCCGAGTCCTACCGGAAGATCCGCGAAACCGTCAAGATCGGTTGGACTCCCGCACACGGCGGTTATTGGGTGCTCTCCGACTACAGCTCGGTCTTCGACGCCGCCCGCGACGACGAGACGTTCTCCTCGGCGCGCAGCGAGTACGGTGGCGAGGGACTGTCCGTAGTGATCCCGAAAACCCCCCATCACGACCACATTCCGATCGAGCTCGATCCCCCCGAGTTCCGCAAGTACCGCAGAATCGTCAACCCGGTCAGTGCGCCGGCCGCCGTCGAGAAGATGAAACCCACCATCGACCGGCACGTCGCGGGCTTCATCGACAGCGTGATCGAGCGCGGGGAGTGCGACCTGACGTCGGTCATCGGAGTGCCCTCGATCGTCACGGTGGAGTGGCTCGGCCTCGACGTCTCGGAGTGGCGCCGCTACTCCAACGCCCACTTCCAGGTGCTCGCGGGAATTCCGGGCACCCCCGAGCACACCCGCGCGGTCGAGGTCGACTTCCCGTACCTGGCCGGACGTATCGAACAGACCATCACCGAACGGCGGCGGAATCCGAAGGACGACATCATCAGCTACCTCGTCCAGCAGGAGGTCGACGGCAGCCCGATGAACGATCACGACGTGTTCGCGATCGTCGACCTGCTCATCTCCGGCGGTGTCGGCACCACCGCGTCCCTGGTGAGCAACTCGCTGGTCTGGCTCAGCCGCCACAAGGACGTGCGGCAGCGTCTCATCGACCACCCCGATCTCCTCGACCACGCCATCGAGGAGTTCTTGCGGTACTTCTCGCCGACGCAGGCGCTCGCACGCACCGTGACACACGACGTCGAGTTCCACGGCTGCCCCATGCAGAAGGGCGACCGGGTGCTGCTGTCCTGGGCCTCGGCCAATCGGGATTCGGAACTGTTCGACAAGCCCGACGAAATCGACATCGAACGGTGGCCCAACCGGCACACCGCCTTCGGCATCGGTGTGCACCGCTGCGCCGGTTCGCATCTCGGCCGGTACATGTCGCACGCTCTGATCAGCCAGGTGCTCGAACGGATGCCGGACTACGACGTCGACCTCGAGGCGCTACAGCCGTACCCACGGCAGGGCGTGAACACCGGCTACCAGCGCATCCCGGCCACCTTCACGCCCGGTCGCCGGGTTCTGACGGACTACACGCTGCAGTAACGGCTTTCGTCGACGCGGCAGTGCCGACTCTTGCCGAGGCGGCAGTGCCGACTTTCGCCGACGCGGCTGTGCCGGCCGTCCGCGCATGCGGATCGCATACGCGGAGGGCCGGCGATCCGGCGGGATGTCAGCCGAGCTTCCCGGTCGGTTCGAACTTCACGCGCAGCTCGGGGATGCTGCGGGTGTACAGGCCCTCCTCGCGCGGTACGAAGCCGTCCTGGTATTCGATCGAGTCCATCGTGTCGAGCACGAGGTTCAGCGCGATGGTCATCTCCGTCTTCGCGAGCATCGAACCCACGCAGAAGTGGCGGCCGAGGATGAACTGCACGTGGTTGGCCGCACCGCTGAATGCGCGGTCGACGTTGAGGTCGGTTCGGAAGATGTCGAACTCGTCCGGATTCGAGAAGTGGCGCTCGTCGCGGTTGGCGGCCGCGAGCATCATGATGCACGTCGCTCCCGCGGGGATGGTCGAGTCCTCGATCTGCACCTCGTCCTCGGTCTGGCGCATGATCATGTGGACGGGTCCGGAGTACCGCAGCGTCTCGGCGATGACGCGGTCGGCGAGGCTGCGGTCCTCGCGGACGGCCCGCATCTGGTCGGGATGGTCGATGAGGTTGCGGATCATGCTGGCGATCGCCTTGTCCGTCGTCTCGCCACCGGCGACGAGGAGCAGACTGACGAAGGCCTTGATCTCCTCGTCGGACATCTGCTCGCCGTCGACCTCCGCGCGGCACAGGCGCGAGAGCAGATCGTCGCCGTCGCCCGAACGCCGTTCGCGGATGATCGGCAGCATGTACTCGCGCAGCTCGACGTGGGTGCGTTCGGCGGCGGCGTTGATCTCGGGGTCTCCGGCCAGGTTGTTGAGATAGGCCATGATCGAGAAGTACCAGCCGCGGAACCGCTCGTGATCGCTCTTGGGCAGGCCGAGCATGTCGACCATCACGTTGATGGGGAACCGGCTGGTGAACTGGGAGACGAGTTCGGCCTCGCCCTGTCCGGCCACCGCGCCGAGCAGCTCGCCGGCGTTGCGGGCGACGATGCCGCCGATCAGGTCGGCCGCGTTGTGTGTGATGGCCGGCATGAACTTCTCGAGTCCGTTGCCGCGGAAGAACGGGTTGAGCAGCGCGCGGTGCGTGGAGTGCTCGCGTCCCTCCATCTGCAGGATGGTGCGCCCGTGGATGGGCTCGAGCTGCCATTCGTAGTTGCGGCTGGAGAACTTCGGGCTGCGGAAGGCCTCGGCGCAGTCGACGTACCTGCTGATCAGGTAGCTTTCCGTGCCCTCGTGGTGCAGGGCCGGGTAGTGGTCGCGCAACACGCGGTGGAGCGGGTACGGGTTGTCGAGGAACTCGGGGGAGAGGATGTCGGGGGCGATGGGTCGGGGATCGACTGCGGTCACTCTGGGATCTCCTGATCGTCGAATCGAGGGGTCGAGCAGGATCGGTGCCGGTTGGCACCGGTCGGGGGTCGTGCCGCTCCGCCGAGGGTCTGGGGCCGGAGATGGAAAGTGATCCGGATCACTAGGTGCTGATAACTATAAATACGATTCGAATGATGTCAACGCATTTTGGTGAAACGAGTTCTCGACAGGAACGGGCGCCCACTCGTGAGGAGTGGGCGCCCGCACCGAATCCGCCGTCCGGCTCGATGGTGCTGCCACGCCGGCGGTGGTCGGCGAGCACCGCGTCGTACTCGTCGACCGATCCGAGCCGGCTGCACATGATCGAGCCCGCAGCGCGTGCTCAGAAGAACCGTTTGACGACCTTCGCTGTCGGCGCGACATCCATGTCCGAGCGAACGTAGAGGGCGTCTGTGATCCGCTTGATCGGCAGAGCGTGCCATGGATCGAGTTCGGATTCCACACCGAACGAGATCGAGCCGCGCCCGGACCATGCTTGCTTCGGAGTCACACGGCAGGAGTTGAGCACCAGATCCGCGAGCGACGGATCCCCACCCTCGGGGTTCGGGATGACCCGCAGGCCCATCGGCTTCATGTCATAGGGCTCGAGGTCGACCGGACGCTCCGGCTTCATCTGTACGGTGCAGATGCGGCTTCCCTTGGGACGTTCCACGATTCCCTGCATGACCTCGCTTTCCTGCTGCCACTCGATGTGGCCGAACTTCTTGGGGTTGCCCCAGATCTCACGGCCGGCGGCGAGTGCCGACTCCTGGTTGAGCAGGATGCGGACGGGATAGATGCACGGCTCGCCCTCCCACGTGCAGTCGAGGAACTGGTATGCCTCCTCGTACGCGCCGAACGTGGTGAACGGCATCTTGGCGATGACGATGCGGACGGTCGCGGGGAGAGTGAGTTCGAAACCCGCTGCTTCCGGAAGGAGGTCGAGCGCGGCGTTCTCGTCGGTCTCGTAGGCGACCGTGATGGTCTCCATGTCGCGATAGTAGACGGGCGGCTTCGGGTAGAGCGGTTCGTCCACCGGCATCGTGTAGCCGAATTTCTCCCGGGTGAGTCGTCCCTGCTTGGCCATGATTGCTCCTTGCGTCGAGGGGAATGTGGCGAATCAGCGTGCGTAGACGGGGGTGGTGGTACCCCGGGGAACGATCATCTTGTCGAACTGCGCCTGCTCGATCAGGGCGGTGTCGCAGAACTCGAGCATGGCCGCGATCTTGTCGTCGCGGACGGTGACGATCCAGCAGTACTGGTTCTTGTACGCAACTCCGTTGCGGCCCATGCCATCCGAACGGCAGAATACGACGACGCGCCCGTCCTCCAACGAGAGGACGTCCTCGACCTCGAGTGGCTTGATGCCATATTCCTGGCTCAGGCCCTGCACGGACGGGCCTTCGCGCTCCTCGCCGCGGAAGTTCGCGCCGAGAAAGTCGTTCTGGATGGACTCGAGACCCTTGTAGGTGCCCGAGATGGGAGTGGATCCGATCAGGGTCCAGGTGGCATCGGGGTGGAAGTAGCGGGTGAACGCGTCTCCCACTCCCTCCGAATCGCCGCGGACGGCGGCGAGCCAGTTCTGTACGACCTTCTTTTCGTTGGTTCCCATGTCCATTCGCTTTCGTGATTCCGGGGCGGGCTGCTCCCGCGCCGGTCGACAGGTCCGTCCCGGGGAAAGCCGTCGTCGATGCTCGCGCATCGGCGGTGATGGGACGGGGGCTCTCCTGCAGTCGCTCGGGCCTCTGCTGATCGTCGAATCGACTGTCGAGCGGGAGTTGCGTCGCTCAGGGGCGAGCGCCTCCGCGGACGGTTCGGCACTGGAGTCGAAGTGATCCAGATCACCGATGTTGAGGACTGTATACGGAATTCGGGGAGTGTCAATGGATTTCAAGAATCCCGAAGACGCCGAAGGGGGCGTCCACTCGGTGGAGTGGACGCCCCCTTCAGCTCGGGGGAGCTACTGTTCCGTTGTCTTCGGCGGCTCCAGCGTGCGGAGGGCGGCGAGCAGCCGCTCCGGGATCGGCGCCTTGTTTCCGTCGGCGCCGCGCACGGCGAACGTGATCTTGCCGTGGGCGACGAGTTCGTCGCCGCGCTCGAAGTCGAATCCCAGCGCGTACGACGTGGTGCCGAGGTGGTCGAGGACGACCGTGCAGGTCAGCTCGTCGAATACCTCGCAACTGGTGATGTACTGGCACTCCGACTTCAGGCCCACGGTGTAGACGCCGACGGTGTCGAGCATCGTGTGGCTGTCGAGGCCGAACGAGTGCAGCCAGACGCTGTACGTGCGCTCCATCCACGGGTAGTTGATGGCGAAGTACGAGATGCCGACGGCGTCGCAGTCGCCGTAGGCGAGCTGGAAGCGCTGCTGCGTGACGGCGGTGGTGGCGGTGGTCATGTCTTGTCCTTCCGAGCGGATCAGGGGTGGCCGCCGTCGACGGTGACGATGGAGCCGGTCGTGAAACTCGAGGCGTCGCTCGCGAGGTAGAGGGCGGCCCCGACGATCTCGTCGGGCTGTCCGCCGCGCTTGGCGGCGAAGCGCTGCGCCCGCTGGGAGAACGCCTCCATGTCCCACGAGTTGCTCACGTCCGTGAGGAAGGTGCCGGCCATGATCGCGTTGCTGCGCACCGTGGGACCGAACGCGTGCGCCATGCCGATCGTAATCGCGTTGAGTCCGGCCTTGGCGGCGGCGTAGGGCAGGATGTCCGGCCGGGGGTGGACGGACCCGGCGCTGGAAATGTTGATAATGGATCCGCCGTCGCCCTGCGCCATGCGGGTTCCGACGAGTGCCGCGAGCCGGAACGGACCCTTGAGGTTCACCCCGATCACCTTGTCGAACAGCGTTTCGCTGACGGTGTCGAGACTGTCGTACAGCGGGGACATGCCCGCGTTGTTGATCAGCACGTCGATCTTTCCGAAGTGCCCGTAGGCCGCCTCGACGAGTTCCTCGATCGACTCCCATCTGCCGACGTGGAACGAATGCGCAAGCGTCTTGCGTCCCGTTTCCTCGGTGATCTCGTCGGCGGTGGCCTGGCAGGAGGCCAGGTCACGGCTGGCGATGACGACGTCGCAGCCGGCGCGAGCCAGCCCGAAGGCCATGGCGCGGCCCAGGCCGCGGCTGCCGCCGGTGACGATCGCGGTGCGGTCGGTCAGATCGAACGCGCGGGCGGGGTCGAACCCCGGGCGGGTCCGGCCGGTCGTTGAATCGGTCATCGAGTTCCTCCACTGGTCCTGGTTGACGGTATCCAATTCCTTGCTATTGTGATCATAGATTAGCGGATAGTGATCCAGTTCACGACAATGGCCGAGACCGCGCCGAGTCACACCGCCGTGTCGCACCCGGTGGATCGGACGCATCGCCAGAACGGAGTACAAGGTGAGTGACGACCAGCAGGACCTGTTCGCCCTGCCGCAGCGGTACCTCGACCTCCAGCGGGAAGCCCGTGCCCTCGCGGCCGAGTGCGCCGACATCGCCGCGCGCGCCGACGAGGCGGACAGCTTCGATCCGGACGTCCGCAAGCGGCTGACCGCGTCCCGGCTCACCGAGGTCGTCGTGCCGGCTGCCTACGGTGGTCGCTTCGAGAAGGTCGACTCTCTCGCGGTGACCATCGTGCGCGAGGCACTCGCCGCCGAGTCGGCCCACCTCGACTCCATGTTCGGCATGCAGGGCATCGGCAGCTACTGCATCAGCGTCGGCGGCTCCGAGGAACTCAAGGCGGAGTGGCTGCCCAAGGTGGCCCGGCTCGAGGCCGTGGCCGCGCTCGGCCTGACGGAGCCGCACGTCGGCTCCGACCTCAAGGCACTCAGCACCACCGTCGTCGAGCGCGACGGCAAGCTGATCGTCGACGGGCACAAGTCCTTCATCACCAACGGCGGCGACGCGGACTTCTACAGCATCCTCGCCCGCGAGGGCGACGGATACTCCCTCGTGCTGGTCCCGGCCGACGCGCCGGGCCTGCGCATCGAGCACCCGCACCAGATCATCGCGCCCCACGTGCTCAGCGACGTCATCCTCGAGAACGTCGAGATTCCGGTCGGCAACCGCATCGGGGAACCGGGCAAGGGCTTCGGGCTCGTCCTCGCGACCCTCGCCACGTTCCGCGTGTCCGTGGCCGGCGCCGCCGTCGGCGTGGCCCAGGCCGCGCTGAACGAGGCGGTCGCCCACGCCAAGACCCGCGAGGGCTTCGGCGTCAGCCTCGCGCGTCTCGGATCGGTGCCCGAGCACCTCGCCTCCTGCTGGACCGACATCGAGATGGCGCGCTCGCTGACCTACCGCGCGGCCGCTGCGTCGGCCCGCGACGCACGCGCCAATCTGCACCTGTCGTCGATGGCGAAGGTCGGTGCCACCGAGGCGGCCGCCCGCGTCGTCGACCGCTCGGTGCAGATCATGGGCCGCTTCGGGCTCGTGCGCGGCGGGAAGCTCGAACGCCTCTACCGGGAGGCCCGTCCCATGCGGATCTACGAGGGCTCGACCGAGGTGATCTTCGATTCCCTGGCCAAGCAACTCGTGAAGGAAGCCCACTAGGGGCAGAATGCGGACCAGAGGCAGGCACCTATGACAACGGACGCGAACACCACCAAGCTGGAGCGAGTCGTCATCCGCTTCGCGGGCGACTCGGGCGACGGCATGCAGCTGACCGGCGACCGGTTCACCTCCGAAGCGGCCGCGTTCGGCAACGACCTCGCGACGCAGCCGAACTTCCCCGCCGAGATCCGGGCGCCGCAGGGCACGCTGCCCGGGGTGTCGTCGTTCCAGATCCAGATCGCGGACCACGACATCCTCACCGCGGGTGATCGCCCGGACGTCCTCGTCGCGATGAACCCGGCGGCGCTGAAGGCGAACATCGGCGACCTGCCGCGCGGCGGCACCGTCATCGTCAACACCGACGAGTTCACCAAGCGCAACCTGTCCAAGGTCGGCTACGCCGCCAGCCCGCTCGAGGACGGCAGCCTCGACGAGTTCGTGATCCACCAGGTGCCGATGTCGAGCCTGTCGGTCGGGGCGGTCGAGCCGGCCGGCCTGAGCCGCAAGGACGGGGAGCGCGCGAAGAACATGTTCGCGCTCGGGCTGCTGTCGTGGATGTACAACCGGCCGGTGGGGCGGATCGAGGAGTTCCTGCGCACCAAGTTCGCCAAGAAGCCGCAGGTCGCCCAGGGCAACCTGCTCGCATTCCACGCCGGGTGGAACTACGGCGAGACCACGGAGACGTTCGCGACGACGTTCGAGGTGGCCAAGGCGGACCTGCCGCCCGGCACGTACCGGCAGATCACCGGTAACACCGCCCTGGCCTACGGCCTGGTGGCCGCCGGTGAGCTGTCCGGGCTCGAGGTGTTCCTCGGGACGTATCCGATCACTCCCGCCTCCGACATCCTGCACGAGCTGACCAAGCACCGCAGCCTCGGCGTGACCACCTTCCAGGCGGAGGACGAGATCGCCGCCATCGGCGCGGCGGTCGGTGCCTCCATCGGCGGCGCCCTGGGCGTCACCAGCACCTCCGGTCCGGGCCTGGCCCTCAAGAGCGAGGCCATCGGCCTGGCCGTGATGACCGAGATCCCCCTCGTGGTGATCGACGTGCAGCGCGGCGGACCGTCGACGGGTCTGCCGACCAAGACCGAGCAGTCCGACCTGCTGCAGGCGCTGTACGGGCGCAACGGCGAGTCGCCGGTCGCGGTGCTCGCGCCGCGCTCGCCGGCCGACTGCTTCGCCACCGCGGTCGAGGCGGCCCACATCGCGCTGACCTACCGGACCCCGGTGCTGCTGCTGTCCGACGGCGCGATCGCCAACGGCTCGGAACCCTGGCAGATCCCGCGGGTCGACGAGCTCGCCCCGATCGAGCCGGGCTACGAGACGGGCCCGGACGCCGCCGGTGCGCCCCTGCGTCCCTACGCCCGGGACCGCGAAACCCTGGCCCGCACCGTGGCGATCCCCGGGACGCCCGGCCTCGAGCACCGGATCGGTGGCCTCGAGAAGGCGAACGGCAGCGGCAACATCTCCTACGACCCGGCCAACCACGACCTGATGGTGCGCCTGCGCCAGGCGAAGATCGACGGGATCTCGGTCCCGGACGCCGAGGTCGACGATCCGTCGGGGCGGGCCGAACTGCTGATCGTGGGATGGGGCAGTTCCTACGGGCCGATCGGCGAGGCGTGCCGCCGGGCCCGACGTCGCGGCACCGCGGTCGCCCACCTGCACCTACGGCACCTGAACCCGTTGCCGCGCAACCTCGGCGAGGTGCTCGGCCGGTACCGCACGGTGATCGCACCCGAGATGAACCTGGGACAGCTGACGAGCGTGCTGCGTGCGCGCTACCTCGTCGACGTCCAGCCGGTGACGAAGGTTCAGGGTCTGGCCTTCCTCGCCGACGAGATCGTCGACGCGATCGATGCCGCGCTCGCCGGCACCCTGCGCGAGCTGGAACACGCCAAGACCACCGCCGCGCTGGCTGCGGCCGAATACCGTCCGGAGCCGGACCGCGAGGAGGAATCGGCATGACCGAGTTGATCAGCCGCGTGGGCACCGATCTCGGACTGAGCGCCACCGCGCTCGTCCCGACGACCGACACCGCGCAGAAGGCCAAGGACTTCACGAGCGACCAGGAGGTGCGCTGGTGCCCGGGCTGCGGTGACTACGTCATCCTGGCCGCGATCCGCAACTTCCTGCCCGAACTCGGCCTGCGGCGCGAGAACCTGATGTTCGTCTCGGGCATCGGCTGTTCGAGCCGGTTCCCGTACTACCTCGAGACCTACGGCCTGCACTCCATCCACGGCCGTGCGCCGGCGATCGCGACCGGTCTGGCCGTCACCCGGCCCGACCTGTCGGTGTGGGTGGTCACCGGCGACGGCGATGCCCTCTCGATCGGTGGAAACCACCTGATCCATGCGTTGCGCCGCAACGTGAACCTCACGATCCTGTTGTTCAACAACCGGATCTACGGCCTGACGAAGGGGCAGTACTCGCCCACGTCCGAGGTCGGGAAGGTCACCAAGTCGACGCCGATGGGTTCGGTGGACCACCCGTTCAACACCCTGTCCCTCGCTCTCGGTGCCGAGGCCACCTTCGCGGCCCGCGCGCTCGACTCCGACCGCAAGGGTCTGACCGACGTGCTGCGCCGCGCGGCCGAGCACCGGGGCACCTCGTTCGTCGAGATCTATCAGGACTGCCCGATCTTCAACGACGGCTCCTTCGACGTGCTGCGCAAGGAGGACGCCGAGCAGCGGGTGATCCCGCTACGCCACGGTGAGCCGATCGTGTTCGGCGCCGAGGGCCAGAAGTGCGTCGTCCGTGACGGATTCGGACTGCGCGTGGTGGACACGGCGACGGCCGATCCGGGGTCGATCGTGGTGCACGATGCGCACGCCGGCGATCCGGAGTACGCCTTCGCGCTGTCGCGGCTGTCCGACCAGGACCTCGAACACACCGTGTTCGGCGTATTCCGCAGCGTCGCTCGTCCGACGTACGACGACCTGGTGCGGGAGCAGAACGAGAGCGCCCGCGCCGGCGGTCTCGACCGGCGAGACTCCCTGCAGTCCTTGCTGACCGGACACGACACCTGGACCGTATCCGAATAGCGCCGACGTCCGAACAGCGCCGACGTCCGAACAGCGTCGACGTCCGAACAGCGTCGACGTCCGAACAGCGCCGACGTCCGAACAGCGCCGATCGCCGTCTCCCGGCGCGGAAACTCAGGTCCTCCTACCCCTAGACAATGCGCATGATTAGTATAAAGTGACTGCCATCACATCCCTTCCCCCTCCCTCCCCTCGGCAGGAGTAGTCGTAATGTCGCTCAGGAACGAAATCGAAAACGCCCTCGCCCGCTACGCTCTCGCCTACGACGACGGCGACATGGACGGCGTCGAGCGCGTCTTCGGCGAAACCGCCGTGTTCACCATGAAGATCGGCGACGGCGACCTCATCGGGCCGCTCAACGGCCGCGAGGAGATCATGGGCCTGTTCCGCGGCGCCCACGAGACGCAGACCGACCAGCGGCGGCACATCACCACCAACCTGCTGATCGACGAGATCGACGAGAAGAACGTCCGCACCGTGTCGTACCTGCTCATCACCTCCGCGGAGAACGGTGCCCTCCGGGCCCTGTCCACCGGCAAGTACGAGGACGAGTGGACCAGGAGCGGCGGCGACTGGGTCCTCACCAAGCGGCACATCGCCCTCGACCTTCCGTACTGAGCCTCCGGAGACACCATGACGATGAACCAGGGCCTCATCCCCGCCAAGTGGGCCGCCCTCACCCCGAACCGCATGGCGTTGTACGACGTCCCCAACGATCGCCGCATCACCTTCGCCGGACTCGACGAGCGCGTCCGGCGCCTGGCGAACGGACTGCGCGGACTCGGACTCGAGAAGGGCGACCGCGTCGCCGTGCTGACGAAGAACAGTATCGAGTTCCAGGAGCTGTTCTTCGCCGTCGGTCGCGCGGGGCTGATCCTGCAGCCGCTGAACTGGCGACTCGCGACCCCCTCCCTGCTCGGGCTCGTCGCCGACGCCACCCCGAAGGTGCTCATCACCGCGTCCGAGTTCCGTTCCGTGGGAGAGGAACTGAGTCGATCCACCACGGTCGACCACTGGCTCGAGTTCGGTCCGGGGGGTAACGGAACGTACGAGGAGCTGCTCGCGAGCTCCAGCCCGGCCGAACCGATCTGGACGCCGAGCATCGGGGGAGACGACCCGTTCTTCATCCTCTACACCGGCGGCACCACCGGGGAATCCAAGGGTGCGCTGCACTCGCACACCAGCGCGGCCGCCGGCATGCTCAACCAGACCGTCGCCGAGCGGGTCGTGCCGACCGACGTCTACATGCTCACCGGCCAGATGTACCACATCCCGGTGGTGCTCTCGATGAACTACATGAAGCACGGATGTCCGGTCGTACTGGTCAATTTCGAGGCCAAGCAGGCGCTCGAGATCATCGAATCGGAACAGGTCTCGGCGTTCCTCGGCATCACCACGATGCTGAACTGGATGATGGCCGTGGAGAACTTCGACTCCTACGACCTGTCGAGCCTGCGCAACATCCAGTACGGCGGCGGCCCCATGCCGTCCGCGATCGTGCGCAGCGCGCTCGAGGCGTTCCCCTGCACCCTGATCCAGGGATACGGCCAGACCGAGGGCACGACCATGTCGTTCCTGTCCCAGGAGGACCACCTCGATGCGGTCAACGGCATCAACGAGCACCGGCTGAAGTCCTGCGGCCGAGAAGGATTCGGCACCACGATCCGGGTCGTCGACTTCGACGGCAACGAGGTCCCCAAGGACGGCAGGACCCCCGGCGAGATCGTGGTCCGCTCCGAGGCCAACATGCTCGGCTACTGGAACAAGCCGGACCTGACCGCGCAGACCCTGCGCGACGGCTGGATGTGGACCGGCGACGTCGCGGTCTGGGACGAGGACCACTACGTCTACATCGTCGACCGGGCCAAGGACATGATCATCTCCGGCGGCGAGAACATCTACAGCATCCAGGTCGAGGAGGCCATCGGCGCCCATCCCGCCGTCCTCGAATGCGCCGTCATCGGCATCCCCGACGACGAGTGGGGCGAGGTCGTCAAGGCCGTCGTCGTGCTCAAGCCCGGGCACACCGCCACCGAACAGGAGATCATCGACACCGCCAAGCGGAACCTGGCCTCCTACCAGAAGCCCCGCTCGGTGGACTTCGTCGACGCCCTGCCGAAGGCACCGACCGGGAAGATCATGAAGCGGGACCTGCGGGCGCCGTACCTCGAAGCGACGGCGGCCCGATGACCGTGGACACCGGACGCCGGGTGCCGACCGAGGCCGAACTCGCCGAACTCGTCGGCACCCGCTTCCCCGGCGGGCAGGCCACGCTCGAGCCGTGGTGGGTGCACCTCGTCCTCGACAGCATGCTCGCCGATCCCGCCGACGGCGGTGCGCACCCGGTGCTGGTGTTCCTCGTCGCCACCGGCGCGATGGGCTGGAGCTGGGACGAGTTGTTCGCGGTGTTCGGGGCCACCGAGGCCGACGGCCCGATGGCCGGGGAAACCGAGACGGTGGTGCACCGGCCGCTGCGCGTCGGCGCCACCTACCGCGTGTCGGGCGAGATCGTCTCTGCGACGCGCAAGGTGGGCCGGCGCACCGGCGTCTTCGACATCGTCGGCTACCGCCTCGACCTGCACGACGAGGACGGCGCGCACTGCGCCTCCACCACCAACTCGATCGTGTTCCCGCGGCGAGGGGAGACCGCATGAAACCCACCGTCGGACAGAAGATTCCCGAGCGCACCATCGACGCGGTGGACCCGGCCCGGATGAAGACCCTCTCGGCTCTCATGCGGGACCCGAACCCGATCCACTTCGATCGGAACGCGGCGAGCGCGCTGGGCCTCGGCGACCGCACGGTCAATCAGGGCCCGAGCAACATCGCCTACGTCGTGTCCATGCTCGGCTCCTGGGCCGGCGGCGTGGACCGGGTCACCGGATACCGGTTCAGGTTCCTCGGCAACGTATTCGAGGGAGACAGGCTGCGGGCCGCGGGCGTGGTGACGGACGTGGAGGAGACCGCCGACGGCCTCCTGGTGCGCTGCGACCTCACGCTCGACGTCCTCGGCGGAGCGCGCGTACTCGAAGGCACCGGGACCGTCCTGGTCCCCGCCGATCGTTAGACAACATTTCCCACGAGAGGGGCGACAATCATGGCAGGACGAGTAGAAGGCAAGGTCGCGTTCATCACCGGGGCCGCCCGCGGCCAGGGTCGCAGCCACGCGCTGCGGCTCGCCGAGGAGGGCGCCGACATCATCGCGGTCGACATCTGCGAGAACATCGACTCGGTGACCCCGTACTACCCGCTGGCCACCGAGGACGAGCTGAAGGAGACAGTCCGGCTCGTCGAGGCTCTCGACCGGCGGATCGTGGCGCACCGCGCCGACGTCCGGGACCGCGCGGCACTGCAGCGCGCCTTCGACGACGGGGTGGCACAGCTCGGCGGCGTCGACATCGTGGTCGCCAACGCCGGCATCGCCACCTACGGCCGCTCGTGGGAACTCACCGCCGAGCAGTGGCGCGACATGATCGACGTCAACCTCACCGGCGTCTTCAACACCGCGGTCGTCGCGATCCCCACGATGATCGAGCAGGGCCGTGGTGGGTCCATCATGTTCACCAGTTCGATCGGTGGCCTCAAGGGAATTCAGCAGGTCGCCCACTACGTCGCCGCCAAGCACGGCATCGTCGGGCTCATGCGGACCATGGCGAACGAGCTCGGCCCCCACAGCATCCGGGTCAACACCATCCACCCGACGAACGTCGACACCATCATGATTCAGAACCCCGGCACGTACGGCATGTTCTCCCCGGGAGATCCGGAGCCGTCGCAGGAGAAGGCGATGCCGGGCTTCATGTCGCTCAACACGCTGCCGGTGCCCTGGGTCGAATCGATCGACATCAGCAACGCGGTGCTGTTCCTCGGCAGCGACGAGGCACGGTACGTCACCGGAGTCACGTTCCCGGTGGACGCCGGCGCGTACGTGAAGTGATGTGACGATGGCCGTCGGAATCGACGACAACGAGGATCTGCGTACGCTGCGGGTCGACGAGGCAGGCATCGCCGAACTCGTTGCGGCGCAGACCGAATGTACGTTCGCCTTCAGCACGGCGGCCGGGTGGCCCGCCGGGGTGGTGATGAGCTACCTGCACCACGGCGACCGGTTCTGGCTCACCGCCGCGAAGGACCGTGCGCACGTACGTGCCGCGATGCGCGATTCCCGTGTGACGCTCGTGATCTCGAATGCCGGCACCGGCCTGCCCGGCAGGCGGATGCTCGCCGTCCGCGGCCGCGTCACCGTCCACGCCGACGCGGAGACCAAACGCTGGTTCTATCCGGCGTTCGCGCAGCGCCATGCTCCGACCGATCCCGCAGCCTTCCAGCGACTGCTGGACAGCCCCAACCGAGTCGTCCTGGAAGTCCGTCCCGTGCGCATCGCGGTCAGTCACGACTCGACCAGGATGCCGGGCGACGGGCGCGGCGGCTCGCTCGGGTCTCGACCGAACAAGGAGTGAACGATATGACCGCGGATCCGGACTCCGCCTACGCCCATCTGCTCTCGCCGTTCCAGATCGGCCCGATGAAACTGCGCAACCGCGTGGTGCTGCCGCCGCACGCCTCGGCGATCGGCAACATCTTCGGGTCCGAGGCGGACGCCGAACGCAACCTCGCCTACTACGTGTCCCGGGCGAGGGGCGGAGCCGCATGGTTCGACAGCCTCAGTGCCTGGGTGCCGAACACCGGTGTGATCCCGGGGTTCGAGCCCACCGGCGTCGGCGCCACGGTCGAGGGCCACTACAGCCTGCCGATCTTCGTCGAACGCGTGCAGGCGTATTCGGATGCCCTGCACGCCGAGGGCGCGGTGGCGACGGGGCAGATGGTGCACCAGGGCGGCATGCCGCACGGTGCGTCGTCGGTCCTGAGTGCTCCGGTGATCAACAACGTTCCGCACAGGCTGAACCGGGACGAGATCGCCTACTTCGTCGGCCGGTACAAGTTCTGTGCGGAGCAGGCCCAGAAGGCGCGCCTCGACGGCGTCGAACTCCACATGAACCACGACGATCTGCTCGAGTACTTTCTCTCGCCGCTGACCAACAAGCGTGACGACGAGTACGGCGGCTCGATCGAGAACCGTTGCCGGTTCCCGGTCGAGGTGCTGCGGGCCATCCGCGACGTGATCGGATCGTCCATGGTCATCGGCATCCGGCTGAACCTGCGCGAGGAGGTCCCGGGCGGCTACGACATCACCGGGGCCATCGAGATCGCGCAGTACCTCGAGAGCACCGGCCTCGTCGACTACTTCCACGGCGTGGTGGGCAGCCCGTGGGGCAACCCGTCCTACATCCAGCCGCACTTCTACGAGGCCGGCCAGTGGAGCGATCTCGCCGGGCAGCTCAAGCGGGCGGTGTCGCTGCCCGTCGTGCACACGGGCCGCATCAACCACCCCGACGTCGCCGAACGGATCCTCGCGGCCGGCGACGCCGACGTCGTCGGCATGGCCCGTGCGCACATCGCCGAGCCGTCGATCATCGAGAAGGTGCGCACCGGCCGCGTCGACGAGATCCGGCCCTGCGTCGGCGGTAACGAGTGCATCAGCCGCCGCTACGTCGAGGGCCTGCCGTTCGGCTGCGCGGTCAACCCCGTCACCAGCAACGAGGTCGACGGGCCGTGGCCCACCGTGACCGACCCCAGGCGCGTGCTCGTCGTCGGTGGCGGCCCGGCGGGCATGGAGTTCGCGGCCCTGGCCCGGGAGAAGGGCCACGACGTGGAGTTGTGGGAGGCGTCCGAGGTGCTCGGCGGCCAGCTGCGCACCGCGATCAACGCGCCCACGTACGACATGTTCGAGAAGTACCTGGACTGGCAGCAGCGCCGGCTCGAGCGGGCGGGCGTGAAGATCGACTACCGGCACGCGGCGACGAAGGCGGAGATCGAGGCCGCCGGATTCGACGTGGTGGCGGTCGCCACCGGATCCACCCGCCGGATCCCGGACATCCCGGGTGTCTACGGCGACAACGTCGCCGACATCCGCGACGTCCTGAACGGCGACGCCGCGGTCGGCAAGCGGGTCCTGATCGTCGCGCAGGACGATCACATGCCGCCGCTGTCGCTCGCCGACTTCCTCACCGATCGCGGTCACGACGTCACCCTCGTCTACGCGACTCAGGTCGCGGGCCAGCTGCTCGGCCGCTACATCGTCGGCGCGATCCTCGGGCGCCTCGACGAGAAGGGCGTGCAGTACCGGTTCATGGAGGACGTCGTCGAGATCACCCCGACCGGAGTGGTCACCCGCAACGTCTACTCCGGGCGCACGCACCAGGTCGACGGCTTCGACTCGGTGGTGCTCGCCTGCGGTGGCATCGGGGACGCCGATCTGTACGAGAGCATCAAGGACGGCCCGGCTGCAGAGGGCGAGCGGGAGGTGCACATCCTCGGTGACGCCTACGCACCGCGCCGGCTGGTGTTCGCCACCCGTCAGGCATTCGCGCTCGCGAAGCTGATCTGACGGACACCACGACGGGGGTGCGGGCGTTCGGGCCTGCACCCCCGTTTCGGTGTCCGTCGTCGACGAGCGGGATGTTGCTGTGTCGATCGGGAGGTTGTCGTCGTCGCTTCTCGCGTTTCGGCGCGAAATCCTCCCGCTCGGCGCGAGATCCTCCCGCGCGACACGAACGACGCAGCGAAACGCGCCGGACGACCGCTGGTCGCGATCGCCCGGCGCGAGATCCGCCGCATCAGGTCAGGACGAATCCCTTGAACTCGGCGTCCCGGACCTCGTTCCACGTCTGCTCGTAGAGCACGATGCCGCCGGCGTAGGGCATGAAGATCTGCGGCTTACCGGGCACATTCGCGCCGCGGTACCACGACCCGGACTCGCCCTGCGGCCACAGGGTCATGTTCGCGATCTCCTCGACCGTCTCGACCCACGCGTTCTGCGCTTCCTCGGTGGCCTCGATCGTGGTCAGTCCGTTCTCGCGCATGTGATCCATCGTCTCGACTGTCCACTCGACGTGCTGCTCGATGGCGGTCACCATGTTCGACAGCACCGACGGGCTGCCGACGTTGGCGATGATGAACATGTTGGGGAAGCCGGCGGTGCCCAGGCCGAGGTGTGTCTTCGGGCCCTCCTGCCACGCCTTCTGCAAGGGCAGGCCGCCCCGGCCGCGAATGTCGATCTGGGTGAACGCGCCGGTGAAGGCGTCGAATCCGGTGGCGAGAACGACGGCGTCGAACTCGTACTCGGTGCCGTCGGCGAGATGCATACCGTGTGCGGTGAAGCTGTCGAGGGGCTTCTTGCGCAGGTCGACCATTTCGACGTTGTCGCGATTGAAGGTCTCGTACCAGTCGGTGCCGACGACGGGCCGCTTCGCCCCCATCGGGTAGCCGAACGGCTTGAGGCTGTCCGCGACGTCCGGATCGTCGACGATCTCGTCGATCTTGGCCCGGATGAAGTCACACACCGAGTCGTTCGCCCGCTGGTCCACCATCAGGTCCGCGAACGCGCCGAGGAAGGCGATTCCGCCTCCCTGCCAACGCTTCTCGTACTCGTTCCACCGCTCCTCGTCGCTGACGTCGAACGCGGCCTTGGGGTTGTCGTCGCGGATGCAGCCGGCGGCGGCGGTCCGGCAGGCACGGCGTCGCTCGCGGTAGTTCGCCTTGACGTTCGCGACGAATTCCGGATCGAGCTTGTGGTTGCGGGCGGGAATGACGAAGTTGGCGGTGCGCTGCAGCACGGTCAGCTGGCCGGCCTGCTTGGCGATCTCCGGGATGGCCTGCACACCGGAGGATCCGGTGCCGACGGCGGCGACCCGGAGACCGGTGAAGTCCACTCCCTCCTCCGGCCACTCGCTGGTGCGGTAGATCGGCCCCTGGAACTTGTCGAGGCCCGGGACGTCGACGTCCTTCGGGACCGACAGGCAGCCGACGGCCATGAGGCAGAACCGTGAAACGTACTCGTCGCCCTTGTCGGTGCGGACGTGCCACTTCTGCTCGCCCTCGTCGAAACGGGCTTCGGTGACGGTGGTTTCGAGGCGGATGTCGCGGCGCAGGTCGAACCGGTCGGCGACGTGCGAGAGGTACGCCTGCAGCTCGGGCTGCGACGGGTAGCGCTCACTCCACTCCCACTCCTGCTCGAGCTCCTCGTCGAACCCGAAGGAGTAGTCGTGGCTGTCCACGTCGCAGCGGGCGCCGGGGTAGCGGTTCCAGTGCCAGGTGCCGCCGACCTCCTCGCCCTTGTCGAGCGCGACGGCGGTGTAGCCGTGGCGGCGCAGCTTCCACAGCAGGTACAGCCCTGCGAAGCCGGCGCCGACAACGACGGCGTCGACCTCGCTCGCAGTGGTGGAGGTGGGGGTTGCAGTCATCGGATGGCCTCTCTGACTGGGGGATTCGATCGGATGTGCCGATGTCGCCGCCGGGCTCGCGGCTTCGGTGTGCCCGGCGGGGGCGCGATGCGACCGGATGATCTACCGGCCGCGGAAAAGTTTGTGACGGGTATCACTCTATCAATGCGAATGGATATAATCAAAGGTGGGGAGCGGATATATTTGGCGGGCGTTTCCACGCCCCCCGCGTGCGGGGCCGCTTCCACCCGGAAATCTCCGAATCACCATGGAAAGAGGTCGACATGTACCGACTCGTCGCCGCGTACAACCACCCCGAGGATCCCGAGAAGTTCCTCGACCACTACCGGAACGTCCACTCGAAGCTCGCGCTGAAGCAGCAGGGGATCAGGAACTTCGAGTGGGGCGTGTGCTCCACCCCCGACGGCAGCACCCCGCAGCACTTCCTGATCGCGGTGTGCGACTGGGACAGCAAGGACGCCATGCTCGCCGACATGGCGTCTCCGGAAGGGCAGCAGGGCGCCGCCGACCTCGAGAACTTCGCGCAGGCCGGCGTCTCGTTCGACTTCTACGAGATCACCAAGGACATCTGATCGGGGACCCCTGACCGGGGACACGCGGCAGGGGTGGGGACCGCGAAGTCCCCACCCCTGCCGCGTGTGTTGCTGCCGTGCTCCGGTCAGGCGTCGAAACCGTCCATCTGCGGGGTGGTGAGACCGGTGATGATCCGCTCGGCGATCTTCCAGCCGTCGGCGGTGCGGACGTAGCGGTCCTCGTTGAGCGCGATTGCCTTGATGGCGGCGCCGTTCTTCATCTCCGCTTCGGAGAAGACATAGTTCGTACCGGTGGCGTGGTCGTCGTCCTCGAAGTCGATGACGTGGTTGGTGATGATGTGGAACTGCTTGTCGACTGCCTGTGCGTCCCGCTCGAAGAAGTCGAGGATCTGCTCGTGGCCCTCGTACCGGGTCAGGCCCACGGCGCTGGCGTCCCACGCTCCGTCGGATGCGAAGGCGGACAGTGCCTCCTTGGGGTCGAATCGATCGAGGCCACGGGCGTAGAGATGGGTGATGCGGATGATCTCGTTGATGTCGTCGGCGCGCATGTGTCGGTCTCCGATGTACTCGATGGGAGGGGGTCAGGGAACGGACGGCAGGTCGATGCCGTCCAGGTCGGCCTTGATCTGGAGTGCGAGGTACTTGTTGTAGATGCGGGCGAGGGTGAGATTGCCGCCGCTGAACCAGAACCCGTCGTGACCGGAGCGCCGCCACACCGACCGGATCTCGCCCTCGTCGTCGAGGCCCCAGACCGGCCCGCACCTGTCGGCGACGGCGTCGCCCAGGATGCGGCGGGCGGTGTCGAGGATGCCCCGGAACCCGGTGGCGAACACGACGGTGTCGGCGGGCACGAGGGTGCCGTCCGACAGGACCACTCCCTCGGGAACGAACCGTTCCACGGTCTTGCCTGCGACCAGCCCGATCGTCCCGTCGGCGATGAGCCGGGACGCTCCGACGTCGATGTAGTAGCCGCCGTTCCGGGTGAGGAAGAGGTCCATCGCTCCGGTTCCGCCGTCGCCCAGGTGATGACGGAATCCCCGGGCGCTCAGGGCGTCGAGCAGGTCGCGATCGATGTCGGCCATGGCCGCGACCGCGGTGCGCAGTCCGTCGACGAACCCCTCGTCCCGTCGCGCGAACGACGCTCCTACGAGGTCGGCGATCTCGGTGGGCGCGGTGTTCTCGCCGTAGGCCGGTTTCAGCATGACGTCGACCACGGTGGTGCCGCCGACGACGTAAGTCGGGCCCCGCTGGACGAGGGTCACGTGCGCGCCGGTGTTGTACAGGTCCTGAGCGATGTCGTGGCCGCTGTTCCCGGTGCCGATGACGACCACGTCACGGCCGCTCCGTCGCGGGTCCGTCGTGTACCGGCCGGAATGCAGCAGCTCGCCCGCGAATTCTCCGGTCCCGGGGATGTCCGGTACGAGCGGCTCGGTGCCGCTCAGGCCGGTGGCCAGGACCACGTGCCGCGGGCGCAGCACCCGCCGTTCACCGCCGCGGTCGAGCAGCACCTCCCACCGCTTCGTCGCGGGATCGTACGAGGCGCTCACGAGTTCCGTGCGGGTCCACACGTTCAGTTCCATGGCTCGGGCGTAGATGTCGAGCCAGTCGCCCATCTTGTCCTTCGGTGTGAACACCGGCCAGGTGGGTGGGAACGGCATCATCGGCAGATGGTTCGACCACACGGGGTCGTGCAGCACCAGCGAGTCGTAGCGGTTGCGCCAGTTGTCACCCACACGCTCGTTGCGCTCGACGACGAGCGCGTGGACGTTCATCGCGCCGAGGTAGGCGGCGAGCCCGAGACCGGAATGTCCGGCGCCAATGACGAGGACCTCCGGATCCCGCTCGGTGCACTCGGTGGCGACGCGCCGGCGGTCGGACCAGTGGGTGGTGACGCGTTCGCCGGGTTCCGGGGCGCCGTTCGGACGACGCTCTCCCACAGCCGGTTCGGCGCCCGTCAGGCTGTCCAGCGCAGTCAGCACGGCGGTGGCGCGCCAGCGGCCCGCATCGTCCGGGGTCAGTCGCGCGACGCCACGGACGTGTCCGAACCGGATGGTGAGACGGAAGAGCAGCTGTACGACCGGCGGGCCGTCGCCCGTCGGCAGCAGAACCGGCGGGGTGGCGGAATCGAGCGCCTCGTCGCGGACCTCGAGCTCCGCCGCGCCGGTGAGCAGCGGGCGGATCGCCGATTCGCCGTGCAGGCTGCGCAGATCGCCGGTGAAGGCGAGCAGGTCGCGCCACCACGCGTCCGTGGCGAGAGCGTCCGGGTGGTCGTCGGTGCTCCCCGATCGGAGCGCACCGGCGAAGTCCGCGAGCCAGCGTTCGGCGACCGCGGCGGGGTGGGCGGGATCGAGGCGCAGTGTGTCGAGTCGAGCAGTCATGTGGTCTCCCGTTCGTCCGGCCGGATCAGCGGAGGGTGTAGCCGGCGTCGACCTTCAGCTCGGTGCCGGTGACGTACCGGGCCTCGTCGGAGGCCAGGTACAGCACCGCGTTGGAGATGTCGATCGGCTCGATCCACGGCACGGGCAGGACGTTGGTGGTGGCGAAGACCGGTGCGGCCTGTTCCTGGGTGGGATGTTCGACGTCCGGGAGGAAGAGCCGGAAGCAGGCCTCGTTGAGGATCATGTCCGTGGCGACGCCGGTGGGATGCACGGTGTTGACGCGGATGCCGTGCGGACCCAGTTCCAGTGCGAGCGTGCGCATCAGGCCGACCACGGCATGCTTGCTCGCGGTGTAGGGCGCGACGTTCGGCGTGCCCTTCAGTCCGGCGGTGGAGCTGGTGATGACGATCGACCCCCCGGTGCCCTGTTCGATCAGGTGCGGGGTGACGGCCTTGCACGTGTGCCACACGCCCTTGAGATTGATGTCGAGGACGTCGTCCCAGTCGCGTTCGCTCACCAGGTGCGTCTCGTCGCCGAAGAGGAAGATGCCGGCGTTGGCGGCGACGATGTCGATCCGGCCGAGTTCGGCGATGCCCTCGTCGACCACGGCCTTGACGGCGTCGAAGTTGCGGACGTCGGCCTTGCGGGCGATGATCCGGCGATCCAGCGCCTCCACGGCGCGCACCGTCTCGGCCAGGTCGTCCTCGGTGGCGCCGGGGTAGAAGCGGGTGACGCTCTCGATGTCCTCGGCCACATCGAGAGCGACGATGTCGGCGCCCTCCTCGGCGAGGCGGATCGCATGGCTGCGTCCCTGGCCCCTGGCCGCGCCCGTGATGAAAGCGACCTTACCTGCTACCCGTCCTGTCATAGCTGCTCCTTCGGGGCCGCCGACGGGCCCGATCCGCCGTCAGCGGTAGGTGTTCCAGGTGGGAGCCGACTCCGGATAGTCGGCCTCGGTGTATCGGGTCTGGGGCCACCGAATCCGTTTGGTGGTACGGAAACTCGAGCCCATCGACTCGAACGGTACCGCGTACATGAACGACACGGTGCGTCTTTCGAAAAGCCATGTGCCGTCCCGGCGCACGTATCGGTCACGGTATCGGAACGCGGTCATCATCAGCGTGTCGTGGACCGCCAGTTCGGCGTGACCGGTCATGATTCCGCTTGCGTGCGAGTCGTCTTCGATCGTGACGAGGTGGATCTCGGGTGTGTGCAGCATGGTGTGGTACCGGTCCATGCTGGAGACGTAGAAGGGGCGGATCTGCTCACGGCCGCGCAGTTCGGTGCCGGCGACCTCGAAGACACCGTCCTCGGTGAACATCGACAGCACCGTATCGATATCGTGGTCGTCCACGGCCAGGGCGTAACGTCCGGCCAGGTCCCGGATCTCGTCCTTGGCGACGAGGCGGCTCAGGGCGGCGGAATCGAGGTCCGCGAGATTCGAGGCAGTCATCGGCTCTGTTCCTGTCGGAGGTACACGGATCGGGCCGGGACGGGGGGGTGGACCCCCGTCCCGGCCCGTGCCGGGCGACGATGTGCCCGGGGAATCGCGTGTGCCGATCTAGTCGTCGTACATGATGACGCCGCGAATGTTCTTGCCGTCGCGGAGATCCTTGAACGCGGTGTTGATGTCCTCGAGCTTGTAGGTCTTGGTGACCAGCTCGTCCAGCTTGAACTCGCCACGGCGGTACATGTCGGCGATGAGCGGGATGTCGCGACGGGCCGTCGTGGTGCCGTACAGGGTGCCCTGCAGGCGCTTGCCCGACATCGCGAAGGTGAACAGGTCGAACGGCACGTCGCGCTGGGTGACCGGCGCCGCCGACGTGAGCACCAGGGTGCCTCCGCGACGGGTCATCTCCTGCGCCGGGTTGAGCAGGTGCCCGTAGGCGATGTCGACGGTGATGATGACGACGTCGGCGCCCTGCCCCTCGGTCAGCTGGTCGACGACCTCGCGGCACTGTTCGAAGTTCTCGGTGGTGTGGGTGGCACCGAAGATCTTGGCCTGGTCGCGCTTGTACTGGACGGGGTCGATCGTGACGATGTTCTTGGCGCCCTTGTGCCGGGCGCCCTGGACCGCGTTCATGCCGACACCGCCGGTGCCGATGACGACGACGGTGTCACCGAGCTGGATGTCCGCCGCATAGACGGACGAGCCCCAGCCGGTCGGGACGCCGCAGCCGATCAGTGCGGCCTTGTCGAGCGGGATGTCCTTGCCGATCTTCACGCACGAGTCGATGTTGACCACGACGTACGGCGAGAAGGTGCCGAGGTAGGAGAACGGGCCGACACCCTGGCCCCGGGCGTGGATGCGATGGGTGCCGTCGGGTGCGAAGCCGCCGAGCACGCCGGCGCCCATCTCGCACATGTTGGACCGGCCGATGGTGCACATCTTGCAGTGGCCACAGGACGGCAGGAAGGACAGGACGACGTGGTCGCCGACCTCGAAGCCGGTGACGTCGGGGCCCAGCTCCTCGATCACGCCCGCACCTTCGTGCCCGCCGATGATCGGCGCCCAGTCGAGGGGGATGTCGCCGGTGTCGACGTGGTCGTCACTGTGGCAGATTCCGGAGGCGGCGAGCTTGACCCGAACCTCCCGGCTCTTCGGGGGATCGATCTCGATTTCCTCGACGCTCCAACCGGACCGGGTTCCCGGCTCCCACAGCAGTGCTCCGATGGTCTTCATGGCTTCTCCTCGTGACGAACGGGGGTGAAGGGCGCGGAGAGCGGCGGGGCGGCGTACGGCGCCGGCGCGTGCTCCGCGAATGGGATCGCGATGTGTGCATGTGATCACTATCACCATAACGATACGCATGGATATAAGCAATAGGGCGACGCGCCCAGGCGAACAGGTGGCGCGCGCCGAGCCGTGTCCACTGTGCGAGACCGGCCGTCCGGGGTGGAAACGCCACGGGCCCGCGCCGAGTAGATCCTCGGTGCGGGCCCGCGGTGAGTGCTGTTCTCGCCGGTGAGCTGCGGCTCAGCCGCCGAGCGCCTGGTTCCAGGGCAGGACCTGGCTCAGGAGTTCGGGGAACTTGCGCTCGGCGTACCGGACGTATTCGTTGATGTGGTCGCGCATCCGGTCCTCGGACAGGTCCGCGTCGTGCGAATTCAGCGCCTCGAAGATCTGGAGGTGCGCCTTCAGGGTCGTCTCCCGCAGCGGAGCGGGATGATCGACGCCCATCACCGTGCCGCCGGTGATCCGCAGCAGCGCGTCCGTCAGGTAGCCGAAGAGCGCGTTGCCGGTGGACCAGGCGATGACGTCGTGGAACTGCTTGTTCGTCTCGAGGAACGTGTCGATGTCCGCGGTGTCGAACGACTGCTGCATGCGGTCGACGGACTGCTTCAGCTCGAGCAGGTTCTCGTCGCTGATCCGCTCGGCGGCCAGGCGGCAGATGACGGGCTCGAGGGCGGTGCGGGCCTCCACGATCGTGCTGAGCGAGGCGTTCTGGAGCTGCATCAGCAGGATGATGGTGCTCGCCAGATGGGACGCGTCCGGATCGAGGAGGACGGGACCGCCCTTGGGTCCCGGCTTGAGGGCGATCATGCCCTGGAACTCCAGCAGCCGCAGTCCCTCGCGGAGGGTGCCGCGGCCGATCTGGTACTCCTCGAGCATCGCCTTCTCCGGGGGCAGCAGGTCCCCGGGCTGCAGACCTTTTCGCGCCGTATCCCGGACGATCTGCTGGGCGACCACCAGCGACGTCTTCGGGCCTCTCGACATTGCAGCCACGGAACCTCCTCAGCCTCTAGGCCTCCTGACTTCCGGGAAGCGGAGGCTGTCACGGCGGAGCGGGTGCTCGCCGTGTCGGCGGATCGGTCGGGCAACTTCCCCGGACGATCCGAATTGTGCACTGTACTCATTGTGCACGCGATTGTGCACATTGATGTGCACCATTATCGAACGTGTGCCTATTCGGCGGGCGGGAACTGCGGCTTGCGCTTCTCCAGGAATGCCTGCGCACCCTCGATCATGTCGGCGCTGCCGATCGCCTGGACGAGCATGCCGAGCCCGTTGCTGAACGAGTCCCGGGCGGAGTTCCACCAGATGTTCGAGCTGACCTTCGTGATCTCGAGGTAGCGCGGGCTCAGCGCCTCGAACTCGCGGCACAGCGAGCGGACGGACTCCTCGAGAAGCTCGTCGTCGACCACCTCGTTCACCAGCCCCATCTCGTAGGCGCGCTCCGCCGGGTAGCGCCGGCACAGCAGCGACAGCTCCTTGGCGCGCTTCTCGCCGATCTGGACTCCCATCACGTTCGTGGCGCCGCTGACCGGGGAACTGCCGACGCGGGGACCCGTCTGACCGAAGGTTGCCGACCGGCCGGCGACGGCAAGATCGCAGGCCACCACCAGTTCGTTGCCCCCGCCTGCCGCGGCACCGTTGACGGCCGCGACGACCGGGCGGGGGCAGGTGCGGATCGCGTCGAACAGTTCGAGCGACGAACGGTAGAGACCGCGCAATTCCTTGACGGTGGGCTGGCTGAGCTGGCCGAGCGAGCCGCCGGCGCAGAAGCTTCCCCCCGAGCCGGTGATGACCACCGAGCGGTACTCGGTGGCCTCGTGGAGCGCGTCGACCATGACCGCGCACATCTCGGCATCGAAGGCGTTGCGGCGCTCGGGCCGGTTGAGTCGGATCCACAGGCTCGAGTCGACGGATTCGAGAACGACGCTCGTGGTGGTGGAGGTGGGACTGCTCATCGGAACTCCTTCGGTCGAGGTTCCCGGATCGGCTCGGCGGGGTACCGGGGATGCGGGGCCGGGTCCGGAAGTGTCTCTTCGCCGGAAGGGCTCCAAGACACGAACTGTACGTTATAATCGTTAGCATTATTTTGAGCCATCGGGAAGTGGGGGAGTGTCCCATCCGGACAACGTTCCCGAACCGGCCGGTGCTCTCGGGAGGAGAAGGCGCGATGATCACAGGACGGGCGCCGAAAGCTGCCATGGTGGTGGCGCAGCACATCATCAGGGACGCGACCAGGCAGAACCTGGCGGCGGGCGATCTGCTGCCGTCGGAGCGGGTCATGCTCGAGAAGTACGAGATCGGCCGCGGCACGCTGCGGGAAGCGCTGCGGCTGCTGGAGTTCCAGGGCGTGATCGCCCTCAAACCCGGCCCCCGAGGCGGTCCGGTGATCCTGGATCCCGATGCGTCCCACCTCGCGAGCTCGCTCATTCTTCTCATGCAGCTCCAGGACGCCCCGTTCAGCGTCATCATCGAGGCGCGTACCGCCCTCGAGCCGATGATCAGCCGCCTGGCTGCCCAGCGCATCAGCGGGGAGACGCTGGTCGAACTCAAGGAGACCATCGACCGGATGCACGGCTCGCTCGGCGATCAGCACGAGTTCCTCGAGGCGAACAAGAACTTCCACGATCTGATCGCCTGGTCCTCGGGTAATCCGCTGTTCGGGTACATGGTCGATTCGCTGCTCGGAATCATGGACGGCACGGCGATCGGGATCGACTACCCACCGCACCGGCGCGAGGCCATCATCGTCGCGCACACCCAGATCTACGAGTCCCTCTCGCAAGGGGACCCGATCGGATCCGAGGAACGCATGCGCGACCACATCAACGCCTACCGCAGGTACGCGCAGCGCAAGTACCCGGACCTGCTCGAACAGGTCATCCAGTGGGACCGCGCCCTGGGCTGAGGCGCACGGCCGCACACGGAGGAAGGGGCCCCGGGTCGAACCCGGGGCCCCTTCCTCCGTCGTGCCGGCCGCTCGGAAGGTGTCGTCACTCGGTGACGACGGAGATCGCACGCTCGGGGCAGGACGCGGCGGCCTCGCGTGCGGCGTGCTCGTTGGCCGGGTCGTCGCCCCCGGGCAGGACGTACGCGTGGCCGTCCTCCTCGCGCAGCGCGAAGACCTGCGGGGAGGTCATGAAGCACAGCCCGTGGCCCTGGCAGTGGTTCTCGTCGACAACAACCTTCATCGGTCGCTCCTTCCGTCATCCGGATATCGAGGATGCCAGCTCGTTGAACATTTGATTTGATAGCCGGGCTGGCGGTGTGATCTACACTACTATATCATCTGTTATAACCATTAGCAGGAGATGCCCGATCCGACGCAGGAGGGTCCACGCGATGGACAGCCGCAATCGTTGCCCCGTCATCAACTTCGACCACAATTCGCAGGAGCACTCTGCCGATCCGGTCGCCTCGTACCGCAAGGTCCGCCAGAACGAGCGAGTCGCCTGGACGGAGGCGCACGGCGGGTACTGGGTGCTCAGCGACTACGACTCGGTCTTCGAAGCCGCCCGCGACGACGAGACGTTCTCGTCCGCGCGCAACGAATATGGGGGAGAAGGCCTTTCGGTCGTCATCCCGAAGACGCCGATGCACTTCCACATCCCCATCGAGCTCGACCCCCCGGAATTCCGCAAGTACCGCAAGATCGTCAACCCGATCACGGCACCCGCGGCCGTCGAGCGGATGAAGGCGCTCGTCGACCGCCACACCGCAGGGTTCATCGACAGCGTGATCGAGGACGGGCAGTGCGACCTCACCTCGGTAATCTCGGTTCCCTCCATCGTGACGGTGGACTGGCTCGGTCTCGACCTCGCCGACTGGAAACGCTATTCCCATGCGCATCATCAGGCGCTCGCCGGCATTCCGGGAAGTGACGACTACCGCCACGCGATGGAGGTCGACTTCCCGTACCTGGGTGACCGCATGCGCGAGACCATCCGGGCCCGTCGCGAGAACCCCACCGACGACATCATCAGCTACCTCGTGCAGCAGGAGGTCGACGGTCGTCCGCTCAACGACTTCGAGATGTACTCGATCGTCGATCTGCTGCTCGCCGGCGGTGTCGGTACCACCGCGTCCCTGGTGAGCCAGGCGCTGGTGTGGCTCGCGGAGCACCCGGCCGTGCGCCGGCGGCTGATCGACGATCCGAGCCTGATGGACCACGCCGTCGAGGAGTTCCTGCGGTACTTCTCGCCCACCCAGGCGCTCGCCCGGACCGTCACCAAGGACACCGACTTCCAGGGCTGCCCCATGAAGAAGGGCGATCGGGTGCTGCTGTCCTGGTCGTCGGCCAATCGCGACGAGAAGCTTTTCGAGAACCCGGACGAGATCGACATCGAACGGTGGCCGAACCGGCACACCGCATTCGGAATCGGCGTACACCGTTGCGCCGGATCGCATCTCGGCCGCTACATGTCCAAGACGCTCATCACCCAGATTCTCGAGCGGATGCCCGACTACGAGGTGGACTTCTCCGCGCTCGAGCGGTACCCGCATCAGGGCACCAACATGGGCTGGCAGCGGATCCCGGCCACCTATACACCGGGCCCGCGCGTGCTGTCGGACTACACCTTGTACTGAGTTGTATCGAGCGCACCCACCGCACCATCCGATTCATCGACAGGACAGGGGAACGCCGTGTTCAACGGCCGAAGAATCGTCGTCGTCGGCGGCGGCCTCGCCGGGCTCCGCACGTGTGAGGCGTTGCGCGCCGAAGGCTTCGACGGCGAGCTCGAACTGATCTGCGCCGAGCCCACCCCGCCGTACGACCGGCCGCCGCTGAGCAAATCCGCACTCGTCGAGGCGCAGGACACCACGTTCGACGTCGACTACGCGGCGCTCGGCGTCGAACTGCGCCTCGGTGTCCGGGCCCGGGCGCTCGACACCGCAGCCCGGGCGGTGCACACCGACGCCGGCGAGCATTCCTACGACGCGCTGGTCGTCGCGACCGGGGCGGCCCCGGTCACGCTGCCCGGGGCGGGCCGGCAACTCGCGCTCCGCACCGCCGCGGACGCCGGGCGGCTTCGTGCCGAGCTGCGCCCGGGAGCCCACGTCGTTCTCGTCGGTGCCGGCTGGATCAACGCCGAGATTGCCACGACCGCACTGTCTCTCGGTTGCTCGGTAACCTGTGTGGAGGCCGGGTCCCGGCCGCTCGCGGGACCGCTGGGCGCGCAGGTCGCCGAGCGGATGCGATCGTGGTGGGACGGAGTCGATCTGCGCTGCGGCACCGGCGTCGGCGAGGTCACGGCCGACGGGCTGACACTGGACGACGGCACCGCACTGCCGGCGGACGTCGTCGTCACCGGTATCGGAGTGCGGCCCGACGTGGGCTGGCTGACCGGCTCGGGACTCGAGATCGACCGCGGGGTCGTCGTCGACGAGTCGCTGCGCACCTCCGACCCGTCGGTGTTCGCCGTCGGAGACGTCGCGATGCGGTG
The DNA here is from genome assembly GCF_011058195.1 of Rhodococcus sp. 14C212. Taxonomy (NCBI): domain Bacteria; kingdom Bacillati; phylum Actinomycetota; class Actinomycetes; order Mycobacteriales; family Nocardiaceae; genus Rhodococcus; species Rhodococcus sp. 14C212. Next base: position 193,980 of record NZ_JAALEH010000003.1, read on the forward strand.
GTCGCCCCGATTCGGGACGCGACTCGGTGGTGAACACTGGGACGAGGCGCGCACCGGGCCGGCGACGGTCGCCGGCGCGCTCCTGCGGCCGCAGGCGCCACCCGTCTTCGATCCGGTCCCGTACTTCTGGAGCGACCAGTTCGGACACAAAATCCAATTCGTCGGACACAGAAGCGAATCCGACGATATGGTGTTCCGCGAGGGTGTGGACGGCAAGTGGGGTGCGGCCTGGTTCGATGCCGCCGGGCAGCTCACCGCGCACCTGAGCGTCGATTCCCCCCGGCACATGGTGCAGGCCCGCATGGCGATCGACCGCGGTGCCGTCGTGGATCCGGACGCGATCCGGGATCTGTCGGCACCCCTGCAGGCACCGGCCCCGGCAGCGAAGTAGTACTCCCATCCCATCCATCGAGTCGCCGTGGCGAGAGTCCGCGGTCGAGTGGAGGAAAACAGCATGACCACAGCCACTCCCATCCAGCTGAAGAGCTACGACAAGCTGTTCATCGGCGGATCGTGGGTCGAACCGTCCAGCGACGCGGTGATCGAGGTGATCTCCCCGATCAACGGCGAGGTCATCGCGACCGTGCCCGAGGCGCGCGAGGCGGACATGGACCGCGCCGTCGCGGCGGCGCGCAAGGCGTTCGACGAAGGCCCCTGGCCGCGGATGACGCCCGCCGAGCGGGCGGAGATCCTCGTGCGCGTCGGGAACGAGGTGAAGAAGCGCATCCCGGAGATGGCCGAGGCCTTCACCCTCGAACTGGGCGCCCCCGCAGCGGTTTCCACTCTGTTCCATCAGAATGCCGTCGACATGTGGGACGACGCTGCCACGTTCCACGAGCGCTTCGCGTTCGAGGAGGAGCGCACCTGGAAGGGCGGGCACGGCAAGATCGTGCGTGAGCCCATCGGGGTCGTCGCGGTCGTGGTCCCGTGGAACGGTCCGGTTGCGACCGGCTCGCTGAAGATCTCGCCGGCACTCGCCGCGGGCTGCACGGTGGTGCTCAAGCCGGCCCCGGAGGGGCCCGTCACGATGATGATGCTGGCCGAGGCGCTCGACGCCGCAGGCCTGCCCGAAGGCGTCATCAGCGTCGTGCCGGCAGGACGGGAAGTGGGTGACTACCTCGTCAGCCACCCGGATGTCGACAAGATCAGCTTCACCGGCAGCACGGCGGCCGGCCGCGTCGTCATGAGCCGGGCCGCCGAGCGGATCAAGCGGGTCACCCTCGAACTGGGCGGCAAGTCTGCCGCGATCATCGCCGACGACATCGACCTGGACACCTTCCTGCCCGGCATGGTGTTCGGCGGCATCGGTCACTCGGGGCAGGTCTGCGCCGCCCTCACCCGCATCATCGTCCCGCGCGAGCGCCAGGAGGAGGTCGTCGAGGCGATCAAGGCGGTGATGGAGAGCGTGAAGGTCGGTGATCCCCGTGACGAGGACACAGTTCTCGGCCCCCTCGCCGCCGAGCGTCAGCAGACGCGGGTGCTCGACTACATCGAGGTCGGCAAGAAGGAGGGTGCCCGTCTGGTGACCGGTGGCGGCAAGCCCGCCCACCTCGACCGCGGGTGGTACGTCGAGCCGACCCTGTTCGCGGACGTCTCGAACGACATGCGCATCGCGCAGGAGGAGATTTTCGGGCCTGTGCTCGTGGTCATCCCGTTCGATTCGATCGACGAGGCCGTCGCCATCGCCAACGACTCCGACTACGGCCTTTCCGGCTCCGTCTACGCGAAGGACGAAGAGCTGGCCCAGAGCATCGCGCGACGGGTACGCACCGGCCAGATCTCCGTCAACGGCTACGCGATGTGCGTCGTGCAGCCCTTCGGCGGCTACAAGCAGTCCGGTCTCGGCCGCGAGGGCGGCATCGAGGGCTTCGACGCGTTCTTCGAGACCAAGCTGATCCAGCTTCCCTGACCCACGACCGGTGCGGGGTGCGTCCCTCCGCGAGAGGGGCGCACCCCGGTATCCGGCACCGACGAAAGCGAAGGACCCGATATGACTGCGGTATCCCCCGATCTCGCACGCCGCGCGGAGGACCTGATGTACGCGTACGCGACCGCCGTGGACGAGGGCGACCTCGACGCCCTGCGCGCGCTGATCACCGACGACGTCTCGATCACCCAGAACGGCAAGGAGGATGTGGGACCCGAGGAGTTCCTCGGGGTCTACCGCGCCTTCGCCGAGTCCGGCGCGGAGTTCTCCCGCCACGCGATCACCAACGTTCGCGTGTCCGACGAGGGCGCCGGCCGGGTGCGGGTCGACGCGTACTTCGAGGCCACGGTGGCCGGCCCCGAGGGCACGCAGCGGCTGTACGGGCGTTACGCCGACACGTTCGCCGAGCGTGCGGGGGCCCTGCTCATCGAGCGCAAGCGCATCACCGTGGACCGCGTGCTGGACCAGCCGGCCTCGGCGGCGGCCTACGCCCCGTACTGATCAGAGTCCTCGGGGAAGGGCGGCGATTCGACGAATCGCCGCCCTTCCCTGTCTGTTCCGTGGTCCTACGGGCGACCGCCGTGGGTGGCGCCGACGCGGGTTGCGAGCAGGCTCGCGTCGCGCGTGTGGCGGCGGGCGGCCTCCGAGGAATTCGGCGCGGCGCAGGCGTAGAGGGTGTTGCCCTCCGGGCCGCCGAGCATGCACGCGAACACCCCGGTCGGGAACACGACCTCTCCGGTGATCGCGCCACCCTCCTCGACGCGGATGACCCGCCGGTTGAGGGCGTCGGCGACCCACACCGCACCGTCGCTGTCGAGGCAGATGCCGTCCGGTGCGACCGCCGCGGCGCTCATCGCGGCCTTGACCGAGTCGGTGGGCAGGTCCGGCCCGAACGCGGCCCAGGTGCGCTGCCCACCGAGCCGGCCGTCGGGGCCGATGTCGAAGGCAGTCAGCTTGTTGCCCATGCTCTCCGCGACGATCAGCGTGCCGGTGGGGGTGATCACCATGCCGTTGGGGAAGCGGAGATCCGAGGCCTCGACGGTGAAGGACCCGTCGGGCGCGACCCGGATCAGGTTGGCCGGCGCGATCGGGGTGTCGCGCTTGAACTCGAAGCCGAAGCTGCCCACGTAGGCGGTGCCGTCCTCGGCGACCACCATGTCGTTGAGCTTGCCGGTGGCGACCGACGAGAGGTCGGCGTGGACGACGATCTCGCCGTCGTGCTCGCGGCGCATGATCCGCCCGGACTCCATCGCGGTGATGAGCAGGCGGCCGTCGGGCAGCCAGCCGAGGCCGGAGGGCTCGTCGCCGGGGAGGGTGGCCTCGACGGTCACCGCACCGTCGGCGCCGATCGAGATCACCTCGTGCCGATAGAGATCCGAGACCCACACCCGTCCGTCGTGCCAGCGCGGGCACTCGAGGAAGGCACGGTCGGAGACGACGGTGTCGATGGGGCTCTGCAGCGCGGTGTCCTGATTTCCGGCAGTCATGGTCGGTGGCCTTCCGTAGTAGATGCGGGGAGATGCCCCCGGAACTCTCGCGTCCACGCTAGACCAATGATGCGCATAGATAAAGACCTGGGCGCGTCGGTATTGCAAATAATCATGCGTATGGTTATGGTGATGTGCATCACTCGCTGGACGCCGACTCTGCGCATCCGATCGGGAGTTGTCGACGTCTGTCGAAACCCATGCCTCACACGAAGGAGATGCCATGGCCCTCGATTCCGCCACCACCGCGTTCCTCGCCCAGATGGCCGAGGCGGGCGGCCCGCCGCTGCACGAGATGAGCCCGCAGGAAGCGCGCACCATGAGCGACGGGTTCATCGAGTTGTGCGGTCCCGGGCCGGAGATGGCCCGAGTCGACGACATCACCGTCCCCGGTGCCGACGGACACGAGGTGCCGGTTCGCGTCCTGGTCCCGACCGACGACGCCCGCGGCGTGATCGTCTATCTCCACGGCGGTGGCTGGGTCGTCGGCAGCCTCGACGGGTACGACACGCTCGGCCGTCAGCTCGCCGAGCGGACCGGCTGCGCCGTGGCCCTCGTCGACTACCGGCTCGCTCCCGAGCACGGGTTCCCCTCCGCCGCCGACGACGCGTGGACCGCGTTGCAGTGGCTCGCGGCGAACCGCGCCACCTACGCGGCCGCGGACGCCCCGCTGATCGTCGGCGGGGACAGTGCCGGCGGCAACCTCGCCGCGGTGGTCGCGCAGCGCGCCGCCCGGGAGAACGGTCCCGAACTCGCCCTGCAGTTCCTCGCCTACCCCGTCATCGACTGCGACTTCGACACACCCAGCTACCTCGACCCCGCGAACGAGCTCATGCTCACCCGCGACGCGATGGTGTGGTTCTGGGACCTGTACGTGCCCGAGGCGACGGACCGCACCCGCTGGGAGGCCGCCCCGATCAACGCCGAATCGTTGGACGGTGTCGCCCCGGCCGCGGTGCTGATCGCCGAGCACGACGTCCTGCACGACGAGGGCCGCAAGTATGCGCACGCGCTCCGCTCGGCCGGAGTGCCCGTGCGCGAGAAGGTGTTCACCGGCCAGATGCACGGCTTCTTCCAGTTCGTGAACATCCTGCCGGGCGCCAAGGACGGCATGGACTACGTCGTCGAGGCGGTCGAGGACGTGCTCGCCGGCGCGGACATCGCCCGATGAAGACGGAGGCCGGCATGGGATTCGAGGAAGCTCCGGAGGAATTCGACGCGATCGTGGTGGGGGCCGGTTTCTCCGGCATCTACATGGTGCACCGACTGCGGGAGATGGGCCTGACGGTCCGCGCCTTCGAAGCGGCCGACGGCGTGGGCGGCACCTGGTTCTGGAATCGCTATCCCGGCGCCCGATGTGACTGCATCAGCATGGAATACGCCTACACCTTCTCGCCCGAGCTGATCGACGAGTGGGAGTGGACCGAACGCTATCCCGCGCAGCCGGAGATCCTGCGCTACCTGAACTTCGCCGCCGACCGGCTCGACGTGAAGAAGCACTTCCGGTTCCGGACCCGGGTCGACTCGGCCCGGTTCGACGACCACACCGACCGGTGGACGATCACCACCGACGCCGGTGACGTCGCCGTCGCCAAGTACTTCGTCACCGCGGTCGGCTGCCTGTCGACATCGCAGACGCCGGACTTCCCGGGCCTGAAGAACTTCCGCGGCGCGACGTACCACACGGCCGACTGGCCCCGCGAGGGAGTCGACTTCACCGGCAAGAGGGTCGGGGTGATCGGTACCGGTTCGTCCGGCGTCCAGGTGATCCCGCTCGTCGCCGAGCAGGCCGAGAAACTGACCGTGTTCCAGCGGACTCCGGCGTTCAGCCTCGACTGCGGCAACCGCCCCCTCACCGAGGACGAGAAGCGGGAGTTCAAGGAGAACATCGAGACGTTCAAGGCGACCTCGAAGACCACCCCGTCGGGTCAGTACACCGACACCCTCGAGGTCGGCGCGCTGGAGCACTCCCCGGAGGAGCGGTGGGCGACCTACGAGGAGCGGTGGAACCGGCACCGGGCGATCGACCTCATCGCCGCCTACCCCGACCTGTTCACCAACCGGGAGGCCAACGAGACCATCGCCGAGTTCTTCCGCAGCAAGATCCGCGCGGTCGTGCAGGACCCCGAGCTCGCCGAACATCTGTCACCGCGGACCTATCCGCTCGGTGCCAAGCGGATCACGCTCGACACCAACTACTTCCAGACCTTCAACCGGGAGAATGTCGAGCTCGTCTCCCTCCGTGAAGCGCCGCTCGAGGAGTTCACGGAGAAGGGCATCCGGGCCGGGGGAACGGAGCGCGAACTCGACGCGGTGGTCCTCGCCACGGGATTCGACGCGATCACCGGTCCGCTGCTGAAGATGGACATCTCCGGCGTCGGCGGCGAGACGCTGCAGGAGAAGTGGCAGGACGGACCCGTCACGTACCTCGGGATCGCGGTCGACGGGTTCCCGAACATGTTCATGCTCACCGGCCCCGGAAGCCCGAACGTGCTCACCAACGTGGTGTGCGCGATCGAGCAGCACGTGGAGTGGACCGCCGACTGCATCGAACGTCTCGAGCAGCGCGGCGCTCGCCGGTTCGAGGCGCTCGAGCCGTATACGCACGATTGGACCGAGCTCAACAACGAACTGGCGAAGGGCACGCTCTACCCCGAGGGCAACTCGTGGTACACGGGCGCCAACGTGCCGGGCAAGCCGCGGGTGATCATGTCCTACGTCGGTGGGCTCAACACCTACCGCGAGATCTGCGACGACGTCGCGGCCGACGGCTATCGCGGTTTCGCCATCAAGTAACGGGAAACGACAACGGCAGGACGCGAACTCGCGGCTGCGTGCCGCGGCGCGTCCTGCCGTCGTTTCCGAGGTTCCGACGACGAGGAGTTCGTGGTGTCGCAGGGTCTGAAGTTGGGGTACAAGGCGTCGGCGGAGCAGTTCGGGCCGCGGGAGCTGGTGGAGCTGGCGGTGCTCGCCGAGGAGCGGGGGATGGATTCGGCGACGGTGTCGGATCATTTCCAGCCGTGGCGGCACA
>NZ_JAALEH010000030.1:0-63244 GCF_011058195.1 Rhodococcus sp. 14C212
CCGGAATCCGGGCAGCAACGGTTCGACGATCTCCCACAACGCATCCGGCACCAACCGGGAAGACAACGCATCGACCACGACCGTCATCATGCCGCACACACGATCTAACCCATAAGAGACACGCTCTCAGGGCGATCGCTGCCCCCACGATCGTGGCAACCACCGCAGCAACGGCCACCCACGCGACGAGCAGCGACACGATCACGTTCATGCCGTCTACACCGCTGCCGGACGGCGGAGGGTTACGCGGTTCCCGATCTTCACCCTGCGATTCACCCTGGTCCGAGTCCTGTTCGCGTGGTCGGTCCCGTTTGCGCCGCCCGGCAGAGGGTGCGGTGAGGTGGGCGGAGCCCGGGGAGCGGTCCGGCGTCGGGTCACCGGGCCCATGAGGCGTCCCACCCGGAACCGGCCGGAGGTCTGGCGGCGCCCCACACATAGAACCTGTTCCAATTTCGCCGTCTTGTGGCTATGGTCACATGCGTACACACGCACTGTGACGGAGGGCGATGCAGATGAAGACCAAGGGCGCGATCCTGTGGGGTCTCAACGAGCCGTGGTCGGTGGAGGAAATCGAGATCGGCGACCCGGTCGCGGGCGAGGTGCAGATCCGCATGGAGGCGGCGGGCATGTGCCACTCGGACCACCACATCGTCACCGGAGCGACGCCCATGCCGTCCTTCCCGGCGATGGGTGGCCACGAGGGTTCCGGTGTCATCACCGAGGTCGGCGAGGGGGTCGTGGGCCTCGAGGTCGGCGACCACGTCGTCCTGTCCTTCATCCCGGCCTGTGGCCGCTGCCCGTCGTGCGCCACCGGTCACTCGAACCTGTGCGACCTCGGCGCCGGCCTGCTCAGCGGCATGGCCATCTCCGACGGCACCTACCGGATCCAGGCGCGCGGCCGGAACGTGATCCCGATGTGCCTGCTCGGTACCTTCGCGCCCTACATGACGGTCAACCAGACCCAGGTCGTCAAGATCGACAAGGACATCCCGTTCGAGCTGGCCGCCCTCGTCGGCTGCGGCGTGCCCACCGGCTGGGGGTCGGCCACCCACGTCGCAGACGTCAAGCCCGGTGAGGCTGTCGCCGTCATCGGCATCGGGGGCGTGGGGATGAGCGCGCTGCAGGGCGCCGTCGCATCCGGGGCACGGCAAATCTTCGCGATCGACCCCGTGCCGTGGAAGCGTGAGCAGGCCCTGAAGTTCGGCGCGACGCACGCCTACCCGTCGATGGCCGAGGCGCTCATGCCGATCATGGAGACCACCTGGGGCCGCATGGCGGACAAGACGATCATCACCGTGGGCGAGATGCGCGGCGAATACGTCGAGGAGGCCCTGCAGCTGACGGCGAAGAACGGGCGCTGCGTGGTCACCGCGATGGGGCACATGACGGACATGGACGTGAAGCTGAACGCGTTCCTGTTCGCGATGCTGCAGAAGGATCTGCAGGGCAACATCTTCGGTGGCTGCAATGCTCGGGTCGACATTCCCAACCTGCTGGCGATGTACAGGTCCGGACAGCTCAACCTCGCGGACATGGTCACCCGCACCTACACCCTCGAGCAGATCAACGACGGCTACCAGGACATGCTCGACGGGAAGAACATCCGCGGTGTCATCAAGTACACCGACGCCGATCGGTGATCGCGCGGTAGCCTGCGCGGTCTTCTAGGCTGGGTACGTGAACAGCCTCGACGCGATCTCCGACTGGCCCGTCGACCACGCCGCCGCCGCGGTTCTCACCCGCGGCGGCGGTGTCGTCGCCGGGCACGGCGACCAGCTGCGGCTCTACCGTCTCGCGTCGGTCACCAAGCCGCTCGTCGCCTACGCGGTCCTCGTCGCCGTGGAGGAGGGTGCGCTCGAGCTGGATCAGCCCGCCGGTCCGGAGGGGTCCACCGTCCGCCACCTGCTGGCACACGCGTCGGGACTCGCCTTCGACGAGCGCCGGGCGCAGGCCGAGCCCGGGCGCAAACGGATCTACTCGAGCGCGGGCTTCGAGATCCTCGCGGAGCTCGTCGCGGGTGAGACCGGTATCCCGTTCCCCGAGTACCTCACCCAGGCCGTCTTCGAGCCGCTCGGCATGCGGGAGTCGTCGCTGCCGGGACCCGCCGGGCACGGGGGGCAGTCGTCGCTCGCCGACCTGACGCACTTCGCCGCGGAACTGCTCGCGCCCCGCCTGCTGTCCGCGCAGACCCTCGCGGAGGCCACTCGGGTGCAGTTCCCGGGGCTCGACGGGATCGTGCCCGGATACGGCATGCACAAGCCCAACGACTGGGGGCTCGGCTTCGAGATCCGCGGCCGGAAGAACCCGCACTGGACCGGTTCGGCCAATTCGCCCGAAACGTACGGGCACTTCGGTCAGTCCGGTACATTCCTGTGGGTCGATCCCCGCGCGGAGGTCGCGTGTGTCGCGCTGACCGACAGGGCTTTCGGCGACTGGGCCAAGCCGCGGTGGCCGGCGCTCGCGGACGACGTACTCGCTGAATTCTCAAATTCCTCATCCGTTCCCTAGCGAAACAGGAGTAACAGAGGCAGACTGTCCCCTGTCGCCACGCGCGACCGCTTCGATGTCAGGCCGTTGGGGAAGACGTCCCTCGTCGAAGTGGAGGTGTGTAGTGCGCGCGTCGAACCAGTTCGCGGATGCGACGACCGGGGTGGTCTACATCCACTCGTCGCCTGCTGCGGTCTGCCCGCATATCGAATGGGCAATGACCGCCACCCTCGATTGCCGTCCGGATCTCACCTGGATCGGTCAACCGGTCGACGTCGGACAACTGCGCACGACTGTGAACTGGGCGGGTCCCGTGGGGACCGCCGCACGCCTCGTCGACGCCCTCCGGGTGTGGCCGATGATCCGCTTCGAGATCACCGAGGACCCCAGCGACGGCGTCGACGGCGAGCGCTACAGCCACGTGCCGGGACTGGGGCTGTGGCGCGGCAACACGAGCGCGAACGGGGACGTCGTGGTCGGAGAGATGCGGCTGCGGGCGCTGCTCGCCGGCGGCAACATCGAGGAGGAACTGAACCGGGTGCTGGGAACGGCCTGGGACGAGGCGCTCGAGCCTTACCGCAGCGGCGGCGAGGGTGCCGAGGTGACCTGGTTGCGCCGGAACGTGGGGTAGGCCTAGGCCGCTGCGCGGCCGGTGCGTCCTTTGGGCTGCTGGGACAACCCGAAGGACGCACCGGCGGCGCAGCCGCCTACAGCGGGATGTTCTTGTGGCGGCCGCGGCGCGCCGGAGCCGCGGCCAGTGCCTGGGCGAGGGTGCTGCGGGTCGTCGCCGGATCGATCAGTTCGTCGACGACGCCGATCGACATCGCCCGGCCCACGCCGCCGGCGATGGCCTCGTGCTCGGCGGCGAGACGGTCGTGCAGTGCCTCCCGCTCCTCCTCCGGCGCTGCGGCCAGGGCCCGCTTGTGCAGGATTCCCACTGCCGCCTTGGCTCCCATCACGGCGACCTCGGCGTCCGGCCAGGCGAACACGGCGGTCGCGCCCAGTGCGCGCGAGTTCATCGCGATGTAGGCGCCGCCGTAGATCTTCCGCGTCACCAGCGTCACGCGGGGCACCTCGGACTCGGCGAATGCGTGCAGCAGCTTGGCTCCGCGACGGACCACACCCTCCCACTCCTGGCTCACGCCGGGCAGGTAGCCGGGCACGTCGACGATGACGACGAGGGGAACGCCGAAGGCGTTGCACAGGCGCACGAAACGCGCGGACTTCTCCGCGCTGACGGAGTCCAGGCAGCCGCCGAGTCGCAGCGGATTGTTCGCGATGACGCCGACCGTGCGGCCGCCGAGCCGGCCGAAGCCGGTGACGACGCTACGAGCCCACCCGGCCTGCAGCTCCTCGAAGGTGGACTCGCCCTCGACGTTGTCGAGCAGCTCGTGCACGATCGGGCGGACATCGTAGGCGCGGCGGGGGGATTCGGGCAGCAGCGCCCGCAGGTCGGTGTCGCCGCGACGGGCGGCGTCGAGGTCGAACTCGCCCTGCTCGGCGAGCATCGACACGAGGCGACGGGCCCGGTGCAGGGCATCGTCCTCGTCGTGGGCGGCGATGTGGGCGACGCCGGACTTCTTGGTGTGGGTGTCCGGCCCCCCGAGGGATTCCATGTCGACCTGCTCGCCGGTGACGCTGCGCACCACGTCGGGGCCGGTGACGAAGATGCGGGCCTCGGGCGCCATGATGACGATGTCGGTGAGTGCCGGGCCGTAGGCGGCGCCGCCCGCCGCGAAGCCGAGAACGACGGAGATCTGGGGGATCCGGCCGGAAGCGCGGACCATGGCCTCGAAGATCAGGCCGACGGCGTGGAGGGAGTCGACGCCCTCCGCGAGCCGAGCGCCGCCCGAGTGCCACAGCCCGACGATCGGGACGTCCTGTTCGAGGGCCGTGTCGATGGCGTCGACGATGTGCTTGCAGCCGTCCACGCCCATGGCGCCACCCATCACGGTGGCGTCCGAGCAGTACGCGACGGTCCGGACGCCGTCGATGGAACCGATCGCGGCAAGCATGCCGGACTTGTCCCGGGGGTGCAGCAAGCTCAGGGTGCCCGCGTCGAACAGCCGCTCGAGCCGCCGGAGCGGATCGCGGGGGTCGACGGCGGCATCGCGCGTCTGAGCAGGTTCCAGGACGGTCATCGCGTTCTCCTCGGGCAAGGCAAGAGCGGGGGATGGGCGCCGGGGGTGGGGGTCCCGTGACGAGACCCCCACCCCGACGGCGAGCGAAGTCCGGTCGGGTCAGACCCGGCCGAACGCGAGCGCAACGTTGTGCCCACCGAAACCGAACGAGTTGTTCAGCGCGAAATCGATCCGGCCGTAACGGGCTTCGCCCTTCACGACGTCGAGATCGATCTCTGGATCCTGGTTGTCCACGTTGAGCGTGGGCGGGATGACCCCGTCCCGCAGGCTCAGGACCGTCAGGACCGCTTCGAGCGCGCCGACCGCACCGATCGAATGCCCCAGGGCTCCCTTGGGTGCGTACACCGCGGCATGGTTGCCGACCGCGGCGTTGATCGCCTTCGCCTCGGCGATGTCGCCGATGGGCGTGGCCGTGGCATGCGCGTTGACGAAGCCGATGTCGGACGGCGACAGGCCGGCGCCACTGATTGCCTTCGTCATGGCACGGGCCGCGCCCGTCCCCTCGGGATCGGGTGCCACGATGTGGAATCCGTCCGAGGTGATGCCCGCTCCGAGCAGACGGGCGTGGATGGTGGCGCCGCGCGCCTTGGCGTGCTCCTCGGTCTCGAGCACCATCAGCGCGCCGGCCTCGCCGAAGACGAAGCCGTCGCGGTCCTTGTCGAACGGACGCGACGCCCCGCTCGGGTCGTCGTTGCGGGTGCTCAGCGCCCGCATCATGGCGAAGCTCGCGGTGGCGACCGCGTCGAGCTGGCCCTCGACGCCACCGGCGACGACGATGTCGGCATCGCCCATTGCGATCATCCGGTAGGCGTGGGCGATGGCCTCGTTGCCGGACGAACAGGCGGACACCGGCGTGAGCACGCCGGCCTTCGCGCCGAGCTCGAGGCCCACCGTCGCCGACGGGCCGTTCGGCATGACCATCTGCACGGCGAACGGAGACACCTTGCGATAGCCGGCGCTCCGCAGCTTGTCGACGGCGTCGATGAGCGCTTCGCCGCCACCGAGACCGGTGCCGATGACGACGCCGAGGCGCTCGCGGTCGACCTCCGGGCTGCCCGCGTTCTCCCACACGGTGCGGCCGAGGCCCAGCGCGAGCCGCTCGACGAAGCTCATGCGGCGGATCTCGACGCGCGAGAGGGTTTCGTCGGGGCTGGTCTTGAGCTTGCCGCCGATGCGAACCGGCAGGTCGAACTCGTCGACGAAACCGGTCAGCGTGTCGATGCCGCTCTCACCGGCGAGCAGGCCCTTCCACGTGGCATCCACGTCACCAGCGATCGATGTCGTGGCCGCGAGGCTGGTGACGACGACGTTGGGGAATGTCCCGGTGCGGGGAGAGGCGGAAGTCACGGTTGAGCTCACTCGTTGTCGTTCGTGGCCTGGACGCCCTCGGCCTCGAGCTTCTGGATGTAGGCGACGGCGTCACCGACGGTGCGGAGGCCGGCGAGGTCCTCGTCGGGGATCTTCACGCCGTACTTGTCCTCGGTCTGCACGGCGATCTCCACCATGGACAGGGAGTCGATGTCGAGGTCGTCGACGAACGACTTCTCGACGGTCACCTCGGAGGGCTCGATGCCGGTGACCTCTTCGATGATCTCCGCGAGACCGGCGATGATTTCTTCCTGGGTGGCGGCCACGTTGTGGCTCCCTTCTTCGTTTCGTCCTGCTGATCGGACCGGGTGGCGGATTCCGCCCGGATTCCGGGTGCCCGTCGAGGGCAGCTCCCGTACTGCGCGACGCGCGCGCAGCAAACTAGCCGACTCGGAGCGATTCGGCCAGCGCTGAGATCTCCTCAGGGGTCTTGAGTGCCGTGGTCGGCGTGCCGCGCATCTCCCGCTTGGCGATACCGACCAGGGTGCCGGCCGGGGGAAGCTCCACGACCGCCGAGACCTCGGCCGCGCGCAGGGTCGCGGTGCACAGGTCCCAGCGCACCGGTCGGGTGACCTGCGCGGCAAGCTTGGTCAGTGCGTCCGCTCCGGACGTGACGGGTGCCCCGTCGGAGTTGGACAGCAGCGTGCGGGTCGGATCGCTGGGCACGATCTTCGCCGCGGCCTCGGCGACGGCTTCCTGGGCCGGGGCCATGAACACGGTGTGGAAGGCGCCGGCGACCGGCAGGGGCCGGATCCGGGCCTTCTCCGGAGCATTCGCCGCGAGTTCCTCGAGTGCCGTGAGACGACCGGCGGCGACGATCTGGCCGGCCGCGTTGATGTTGGCCGGCGTCAGGTCGAGCTCGGCCAGCCGGGCGAGCACGTCCTCTTCCGTGCCGCCGAGCACGGCCGACATCCCGGTCGGCTCGAGCGCGCACGCCCGGGCCATCTCGGCACCGCGGACGGCGGCGAGCATGACCGCCTCGTCCGCGCTGATGACCCCGGCGATCGCCGCGGCCGCGAGCTCACCGACCGAGTGGCCGGCGACGATCGTGTCGTCCGGGACGAGGTTGCGGGACTCGAGTTCCTCGTAGGCCAGCAGGGCCGTCGCGACGACCAGCGGCTGGGTCACCGCCGTGTCGGTGATCTCCTCGGCCGTCGCGGTGGTGCCGAGGCGCTCGAGGTCGAGGCCCGAGGCCTTCGACCACAACTGGATGCGATCGCGGGCGCCGGGCTGCTCCAACCAGGAGGCGAGCATGCCGGGTGTCTGGGACCCCTGACCGGGGGCGAGCAGCGAAATCACGATGATCAGAGAACACCCTGGAGACGGCCTTGCGAGATGTCGGTAGGGATGAACTCTCGCGTGCTGTTTTGTAGGGTTCCAACAAAACAGCACGTCGGCGTCCACCATCGACGGAACGCCGCCTCCCGTTACGTGCCCGGTTCGCGCAGTGTGAAACGGGAGACTGGTGGGACTGGAGTTCGTAATTCGTTATGACTTCGAGCCAGCCTTCCCACGGTGGCGGCTATCCGCAACACGTAAGCATCACGGGGATTCGTCGGGTCGCGGCCGGTGACTTCTGTGATCCGCTTGAGCCGGTACCGGACGGTATTTGGATGAACAAACAGCTGTCGGGCACAGGTCTCGACAGCACCCCCACAGTCGAGGTATGCGTCGAGGGTGTCGGCCAGCGCCGCACCGGCCTCGGTGAGCGGAGCCACGACGTCGTCCTCGAGCGCGGCGATCGCCCCCGCGTCGCCGAGCAGCGCCCGCTCCGGCAGCAGCTCCGCCGCGTGCACCGGCCGCGGCGCTCCCCGCCACCCGGCCACCGCCCCCATACCGGCCATCGCCTCGACCGCGGACGCGTGCGCCGACGCGAGGGTGGGCGTGGTGGGACCGATCACCACCGGGTCGTCGGAGAAGCTGCGCATCAGCTCGGAGCGGAACGTCATCGCCTCGATGCTGCCGTGCATCTCCCCGCTGACCACCATCACGAGCCGCTCGCCCTGCACCACCGCCAGCGCGGCGCGGCCGTGCTGCTGCGCGATCGAGTGCACGGTCGTCACGACCGACACGCCCTCGTTCGGCGGGGGAGTACCGATGATCACGGTGGCCGGCGCCGTCGCATCCCAGTTCAGCGTCGCGGCGCGCGAGAGCATGTCCGAACCGGTGTCGCCGCGGACCACCGCGTCGACGACCAGCGCCTCGAGGCGGGTGTCCCAGGCGCCGCGGGACTCGGCCGCGCTGGCGTAGACCGAGGCTGCGGCGAAGCCCAGTTCCCGGCCGTAGCGCAGCGTCGCCTCGGTCAGCGCGACGAGTTGCTGCTCGTTGCGCGCCAGCGCGGGCAGCCACTGCTCGAAGAACTCCATGGCGGCGCGGACCATGTCCACGGTCTGGCGCAGCGTCAGCCGCCGCGCCAGATCCTGCGGGATCACCTGGAACGCGTCCAGGCTGAACCGCAGATCACTGTCGGGGTTGCGCACCCATTCGAGGAAGTCGACGACCGCCGTCTGGATGATCAGCTGCACGTTGGACCGCTGCGACGCGTCGAGATCCGCGAAGAACGGCAACTCCTCCTGCATCGCGTGGACGGCCTCGGTGGACAGCCGCCCGGAGAACTGCTTGACCCGGCGCAGGAGCGCGTCGGGTAGGGGATCACGCTCCGGCCGCGCCGGCGGCACCGGACGCCCGGTA
Organism: Rhodococcus sp. 14C212; assembly: GCF_011058195.1. NCBI lineage: Bacteria > Bacillati > Actinomycetota > Actinomycetes > Mycobacteriales > Nocardiaceae > Rhodococcus > Rhodococcus sp. 14C212. The sequence continues at coordinate 8,688 of NZ_JAALEH010000030.1, forward strand.
GGGACGCCCGGTGCCCGCCTCGGACGCGGCTCTGCGGGTTCTGCGACCATGGGACGAAACTACGCCGTCGGCCGCAGCGGAGCGGGTCGGATCAGGCCACGCCGGGATCCGAGGTCTGCTCCGGAGCCGCCGCCACGTCGTCGATGCGGTACCGCTGGGCGGCCTCGACCGCCTGCGAGCGATCGATCGCGCCGTCCCGGCCGAGGGCGGCCAGCACCGCGACCACCGTCGACTCCGCGTCGATGTTGAAGAACCGGCGCGCGGCCGGGCGGGTGTCGGAGAACCCGAACCCGTCGGCGCCGAGCGTCGTGTAGTCGCCCGGCACCCACTGCCGGATCTGGTCCGGTACCGCGCGCATCCAGTCCGAGACCGCCACGAACGGACCGGCGGCGTCGGCGAGGACCTTGGCCACGTACGGCGTCGGGGCGTCGGCCCCCGGGTCGAGCAGCGCCTGCCGCTCGCACTCGACGCCGTCACGGCGCAGCTCGCCCCACGAGGTCACCGACCACACGTCCGCGGCCACGCCCCATTCGTCGGCGAGCATCTCCTGCGCCCGCAGCGCCTCGGGCATGAGCACACCGGAGGCGAGGATCTGCGCCTTGGGCCCGGCGCCCTCGCCGCGCCGGTACAGGTAGATGCCCTTGAGCAGGCCCTCGACGTCGAGGTTCTCCGGCTCGGCCGGCTGCACGTACGGCTCGTTGTAGAGGGTGATGTAGTAGAAGATGTTCTCGCCGCCGAACCCCTCGACACCCTCCGTGCCGCCGTACATGCGGCGCAGACCGTCCTTGACGATGTGCGCGAGCTCGTAGGAGAACGCAGGATCGTACGACACCACCGCCGGGTTGGTGGACGCCAGCAGCAACGAGTGCCCGTCGGCGTGCTGCAGGCCCTCACCGGTGAGGGTGGTGCGGCCGGCCGTCGCGCCGAGCACGAAACCGCGGGCCATCTGGTCGGCCGCCGCCCACAGTCCGTCGCCGGTGCGCTGGAAGCCGAACATCGAGTAGAAGATGTACAGCGGGATCATCGGCAACCCGTGCGTGGCGTACGAGGTGCCGACGGCGGTGAACGACGCGGTGGAACCGGCCTCGTTGATGCCCTCGTGCAGGATCTGCCCGACGACGCTCTCCTTGTAGGCGAGCATCAGTTCCGCGTCGACCGACGTGTACAGCTGGCCGTTGCGGTTGTAGATCTTCAGGGACGGGAACCACGAGTCCATACCGAACGTGCGGGCCTCGTCCGGGATGATCGGCACGATGCGCGGACCGATCTGCTTGTCGCGCAACAGCTCCTTCATGATGCGCACCAGAGCCATGGTGGTGGCCACCTGCTGCTTGCCGGAGCCCTTGCGGACCACCTCGTAGGCCTTGTCCTCCGGCAGCGTGAGCGGGGCCTTGGCGGTGCGGCGCTCGGGCAGGAACCCGCCGAGCGCGCGCCGCCGCTCGAGCATGTACTGGATCTCCGGGGAGTCGTTGCCCGGGTGGTAGTACGGCGGCATCTTCGGATTCGCCTCGAGTTCGGCGTCCGAGATCGGGATGCGCTGCAGGTCGCGGAAGTACTTGAGGTCCTCGAGCGTGAGCTTCTTCATCTGGTGCGTGGCATTGCGGCCCTCGAAGTGCTTGCCGAGGGTGTACCCCTTGATCGTGTGCGCCAGGATCACCGTCGGCTGGCCCTTGTGCGCCATTGCCGCCGCGTACGCCGCGTAGATCTTGCGGTAGTCGTGGCCGCCGCGCTTGAGGTTCCAGATCTCCTGGTCGCTGAGGTTCTTGACCAGTTCCTTGGTGCGCGGGTCGCGGCCGAAGAAGTGCTCGCGGACGAAGGCCCCGTCGTTGGCCTTGTAGGTCTGGTAGTCGCCGTCCGGCGTCGCGTTCATCAGGTTGACGAGCGCACCGTCCTTGTCGGCGTGCAGCAGGGCATCCCACTCACGACCCCAGACCACCTTGATGACGTTCCAGCCGGCGCCGCGGAAGAACGATTCCAGCTCCTGGATGATCTTGCCGTTGCCGCGGACCGGGCCGTCGAGGCGCTGCAGGTTGCAGTTGACCACGAACGTGAGGTTGTCCAGACCCTCGGTCGCCGCGACGTGCGCGAGACCCCGCGACTCCGGCTCGTCCATCTCACCGTCGCCGAGGAACGCCCACACGTGCTGGTCGGAGGTGTCCTTCAGGCCGCGGTCGTTCAGATAGTGGTTGAACCGCGCCTGGTAGATCGCGTTCATCGGGCCCAGGCCCATCGACACCGTCGGGAACTCCCAGAAGTCGGGCAGCAGCCGCGGATGCGGGTAGGACGGCAGGCCGCCGCCCTGGTCGGCATGGCTGGCCTCCTGGCGGAACCCGTCGAGCTGCTCGGCCGGGATGCGGCCCTCGAGGTAGGCGCGGGCATAGATGCCGGGGGACGCGTGGCCCTGGATGAAGATCTGGTCGCCGCCGCCGGAGTGGTCCTTGCCGCGGAAGAAGTGGTTGAAACCCACCTCGTACAGCGCCGCGGAGGAGGCGTAGGTGGAGATGTGGCCGCCGACCCCGATGCCGGGGCGCTGCGCGCGGTGCACCATGATCGCGGCGTTCCACCGGATGAAGGCACGGTAGCGACGCTCGACCTCTTCGTCGCCGGGGAACCACGGCTCGTTCTCGGTCGGGATGGTGTTCACGTAGTCGGTCGAGGTCAGCGCCGGGATCGAGACGTGCCGCTCGCCGGCGCGCTCGAGCAGGCGCAGCATCAGATACCGGGCACGCGCAGGACCGGCGGACTCGAGCAGTCCGTCGAAGGACTCGAGCCACTCCGTGGTCTCGGCCGGGTCTATGTCCGGCAGGTAGGAGGCCACGCCCTCGCGGATGACCCGCACGCGGCCGTCGGAGGCCCCGGTGGTGTTCGGCGAGGATCCCGCTTCCGAGGCGCCTTGTGTGTCGGCGCTCGTCGAGGAATCGGGCTCGTGGATCAGGTCTGTCAACGTCTGCTCCTCATCGTGGTGGGGCGCGCAGGTGTGGCGCCCGCTCCGTAGGCCGGCTCTTGTGGGAGCCGACTCATCGACATCTGAACGAGATGCACTGCTCATCTTCCCCCATCGCGCGGTGGGAGGCATCCCCCCGGGTGTGAAGCGGTCGCGAAGTGGGTATCCGGACCGTTCGGGCCCGCGCGGCGGAATCGGCGGTGCGGCGCTCCTCGCGGTAACGTCCCGGAAGAATGTTGTGACTTTCCTTGCGATTCGGCTTGCGTTGAGCCCCCCGAGGATGTTCGCTTTGAAAAATCGCTCGTGACATCCGGTACGCGGCAGGCCCGCGGCCCAACCGAAGGAGGACACCACCGTGGTCGCCGCGGCGGACGCCCAGAACTACGTTCAGAAGCTCGGTATCACCCACGACCAGGTGGTTCAGGAACTCGGTTGGGATGAGGACACGGACGACGACCTGCGGGCCGCCGTCGAGGACACCATCGGATCGGACCTGCTCGACGAGGACTCCGACGAGGTCGTCGACGTGGTGCTCCTCTGGTGGCGCGACAGCGACGGGGACCTCGTCGACGCGCTGATGGATGCGATCGGCCCCCTCGCAGACGAGGGCGTCGTCTGGGTGCTGACCCCGAAGACCGGCCGTGCGGATCACGTCGAGCCCAGCGAGATCGCCGAATCGGCCACGACCGCCGGCCTGACTCAGACCTCGACCGCCAACCTCGGCGACTGGGTGGGCAGCCGGCTGGTGCAGCCGAAGGCCGCCCGCACCAAGCGCTGAGCGCACCGCTCAGTTCACCTCCACCGAAGTAAGGACGACCGACGCGATGGCGATCGAGGTGGGTGCCGAGGCGCCCGATTTCACACTCAAGGACCAGAACAACCAGGAAGTGACCCTGTCGAGCTTCCGCGGGCACAAGAACGTGCTGCTCGTCTTCTACCCGCTGGCGTTCACCGGGGTCTGCCAGGGCGAGCTGTGCGCGGTGCGGGACGACCTGCCGACGTACGAGAACGACGACACCGCGATCATCGCCGTCTCGGTGGGGGCCTCGCCCACGCACAAGATCTGGGCGGCCGAGCAGGGCTACACGTTCCCGCTGCTGTCCGATTTCTGGCCCCACGGCGCCGTCGCCCAGGCCTATGGCGTGTTCAACGAGAAGTTCGGTTTCGCCAACCGCGGCACGTTCGTCGTGGACAAGGACGGCATCATCCGGTTCGCCGAGGAGAATCAGCCCGGCGAACCCCGTGACCAGGGCGCTTGGGTGCGAGCGCTGGCCGCGCTAAAGTCCTGAGGCACAGTCCGGCGGCGCGAGCCGTCGGATTTGCGGGCGTGTAGCTCAGTGGTAGAGCTCTGGTTTTACACACCAGCGGTCGGGGGTTCGAAACCCTCCGCGCCCACCACGGGGTGGTGGTGAAAGTCCTGTTCAGCGGCCGGTCCCTCACTGCTCGAGGGGTCTCTTGCCCACCCTTGCAGGGCTCGCGCCTCCGAAGGGCGCTCGCGACAGCAGCGAGGTCGTCGTCGAAGAGATCGGCGTACACGTCGAGGGTCATCGCCGCGGAAGCGTGAGCCAACGTCCGCTCCAAGGCCTTCACATCGACGCCTGCGGACACGGCCAGGCCGGCTGCGGTGTGCGGGAGATCGTGCGGCTCACCCGGGGTCTTTGGGCTCTGTCGTGGTCGGGCAGGGTTTGCTGTGCTCGTGTTGTGAAGGTGCCGCTGCTCACGTCGTTCGAGGGCTATCGGGCCAACCAGATAGGACGTGACCTGCTGGCTGGTTTGACGGTGTGGGCGGTTCTGGTGCCCGAGGCCCTCGCGTACGCCACGATCGCCGGCGTGTCCCCGGTGATCGGCCTGTATGCCGCGCCTGCGGCGCTGCTCCTCTACGCGCTGTTCGGCAGCTCCCGGCACCTGGTGGTGGGGCCGATGGCGGCCACCGCGGCGCTTTCGGGTGCTGCTGTTGCCAGCATCTCCGGTGACGCCGATGCGGCAGCGCTGACGGCCGGTCTGGCGCTGCTGGTCGGTGCGCTCGGGATTCTCGCGGGGCTGGCGCGTCTGGGGTTTCTGGCTTCCTTCATCTCCGAGCCGGTGCTGAAGGGGTTCATCGTCGGCTTGGCGCTGACGATCATCGTCGGCCAGCTCCCGAAGCTCTTCGGAGTCCCGAGGGGGGAGGGGGACTTCTTCGAAAAAGCCTGGCACCTGCTCACGTCGCTGGGTGAGACCAACGGCTGGACGTTGGCCGTCGGCACCGGCTCCCTTGCGGTCGTACTGGTCCTGCACAGGGTGTCGCCCCGGCTGCCCGCACCGCTGGTCGCGGTCGTCCTGGGAATCGTCGCCGTCTCGGTCCTCGGCCTCGACGCGAAGGGAGTGGAGATCGTCGGGCGGATCGAAGGCGGGCTACCTCCGCTTGGGCTCCCCAGCCTCCCTGGATCCGACTACGTCGCGCTGCTCGCGTCGGCGGCAGGGATCCTGCTGGTGGCGTTCGCCGAGGGCGTCGGTGCAGCCAAGAACTACGCCGCCAAGGAACACTACGAGATCGATCCGAACCAGGAGCTGCTCGGGGTGGGCACAGCGAACGTCGGCGCGGGACTGTTCTCCGGGATGATCGTCAACGGGTCCCTCTCGAAGACCGCGGTCAACGTCTCGGCCGGGGCGGTGTCGCAGATCTCCGGCATCGTCGTGGCGGCGCTGACGGTGATGACGCTGCTGTTCCTGACCGGTCTGTTCGCGAACCTGCCGGAGGCCACCCTCGCTGCCGTGGTGATAGCGGCCGTCACGAAGCTCGTCGACTTCCGGACGCTGCGCAAGTACGCGCGTCTGGCGACCCCGAGCCTGCGGCGGATCTACGGCGTCGCGGCGTACGCGGACTTCCTCGCCGCGGCGAGCGCCATGGTGGGTGTGCTGGTATTCGACATCCTTCCCGGACTCTTCCTCGGTGTCGCGGTGTCAGGCCTGCTCCTGCTGTTCCGGGCCTCGCGGCCCCACGTCGCCGAGCTGGGCCGCACACCGGACAGAAGCCGCTGGGTCGACCTGCAGCGCCATCCCGACGCGCTCACCGAGCCCGGGATCGTGGTGCTGCGCCCCGAGGCTGGGCTGATCTACGCCAACGCCGACAACGTGGCAGCCGCCGTACGCGGCTATGTCCGGGACGACACGCGGGCCGTCGTCCTCGACACCGCAGCTGTGCCGGGAATCGACATCACCGCCGTCGCGATGCTGGACCGGCTGTATGCCGAACTCGAACACCACCACATTCGGCTGCTCTTCGCGGGCGAGATCGGCCAGGTGCGCGACCTGCTCAGCGCGACCGGCATCGCCAGTGTCGTCACAGACGCATACCCGACCGTCGACGCGGCCGTCACCGCGGCCCGTCGCAACCTCGACCACCCGCCGGACACCGACCATAAACCAGCGTGATTCCCTGACGGCCGGTGGAGAGGCACCCGCCGTCAGGGCCGACCATTTCCGGTCGCTACCCGAGCGGTTCGATGTCGGGCAGTCTCCATGTCTTGTCGAACCACGGTTCCAGCGGACCGTAGAGCCGGAATGCCACGAACCAGCTCTTGCCGGGCAGCGTCTGGATCCAGTTTCGGCTGTCCTTGGGCCGTTCGGGACCGAAGTGGACGTCGACCGAGCTGTCGTCGTTCGGGGCGAGGTCCTCGTCTTGACTGGAAATCGACGGCCAGTCCTGTCCGATCTGCAGCATCGAGCGGGTCTGGGTGTCGTAGGCGATGACGGACCAGAAGTCGACGGCCGGAACATTCGCGGGCACGTGCAGCCGGTAGGTCTTGCCGCCGTCGAAGTGCGCGCCCTCGGCATCGACGAAGTCGAAGGCGTACTGGGATCCGGTGCCGATCATCTCGACCTCGAGGGCCGGACTGATCAATGCCCCCACAAAGTAGTACTGGGCAGCGGAATCCAGCAGGGCGACGCCGTCCTCCTGGAAGCGGTAACCGCCGAGAAACCCGGTGCGCCAGGCACTGTCCGGGTAGTAGTAGGACTCCGGCCGGCGGAACCGGTAAGCGAGGGCGCGGGCGGTGGCGTCACCCACGGCGGCGGCTTCGGTGAGGATGGCCCGCATCCGCTCGTCGGGGTCGAACGGCTGGCCGTGCCGGATGCCGAGCGAGGCGAACATCCCCAGCGTGAGGGGATCGGACGACTCGGGCGGCTCGGACTGGACGGTCTCGGCGAGCAGCTCCCACGCCCGATACCCGGCGGGTGGGACGAAGACGATCGATTCGGGGGACGTGTTCACGAAACGGAGCGGCGGCGGGTCGGCGGCCTCTGCCAGCGGATAGACCCGGGTCGTGGCCTTGACGGTCTCGACACCGGGGTGGGGATCGCCGTGCTCGTCGAGGAAGCCCCGCCACATCAGCCACAGGACGTAGGTGCGCGGCCGCACCACGAAGTAACCGTCGGGGACTTCTCGGTCGTACGCGGGCGGCAGGAACAGGTACTTGCCGCCCTGGCCCTTGTCCGGCCCGGTCAGGCCGATGTCGACGACCCACCGCTGCCAGGAATCGTTGATCATGCCCAGCACGCCCGGTGGGCTTTCGAGAACAAGCGGGCCGTCGTGCAGGTCGATCAGCATGGTGCTGTACGAGGTGTTGTTGTTGCCGGTGAGGACCACGCTGCGCGGGTAGACCAGATCTTCCCAGATCGCCATGGTCGAGTTGGCCGGACCCCACGCCAGCAGCGCCTTACGCACCGCTGCCACGCTCGGCGCCGGCAGGGCCAGCAGATACGCCTGCACCGCCCGCTGGAAGTCCAGGTTGTCGAACAACGTCCGGGTCGTCTCGTCGTCCGGGAAGCCGTCGAAGAACCGCAGCGTGCCCAACCGGGTGCGGACCTCGTCCGGCACCTCGATACCAGGCGGAATCGGGGTGCTGTTCGCATGTGAGGTCATCGAGTCCTCCTGTGTCGACAGCCCTTGCCGGGATGGTCCGCCGCCGACCCGACCGCTCGCGCCACTCACCAAGGATGGGCCATTCCTGCCCTCACTGTCTGCCGGATTGACGAGAGAACAGGTGACGGCGTGGTACACCCGTTACGGACTCGAGGGCGCCAACGGTGGCGTTCGTGAACCGCTGCCTTGGGTGGAAGGAGCACACTCACCTGGGTGAGGCCGACCTGGAGGACGCCGGCCGATCTGGCGAGCTTGCGCCTCCGAGAGGGCGCTCGCGCGACCACCTCGAGGTCGTCGTCGAAGAGGCGACGAGCTGTCAGTGCGTTCGTTGAGCCAGTCGAGCGTGCTTCGGTGATCTTCACCGAACCGTGTCGAGACCCGAACGATGGCCGCGGCGTCGAAGCCGGCTGCGTACATCAGGCTCTGTCCGGGTGCCCGTGATCGGTTCGCTCGAGTTGGTTCTCGATGATGACGGTGCGGCCGTTGTCGTCCTCCGCCTGGATGTCGAAGCAGAATTCGCCGACAGCGACCTGTGCGGGCGGCACCGGCCACCGGCGGCCGATTCTCCCAATCGATGGCCCGCCGCTTTTGAAAGGCACAGAAACGGGTAGGAGGAGTTCGCGAGGTTACCCCGGACTGGAAGGCCCAGCTTCGGTCCGTTGCGGTCACCGGGAGAGGTAGAGATGGGGTTCTGGCTCTACAAATGCAATGCCGCGGAAGGCGGGCCGTCCGTATACTGCGGTGACTGGCTACGGGGCGTGTTCAGTCGAGGTGCCCCTGTCGAGTGGGGCGGGGACTACTCGACGTTGTCGGGCGAGGTGTCCAAGCATCTCGCCGAAGAAGTGACGGCCGGGGACGTGGTGGCGGCCTATCAGACCGATTCGAAGTCCGTGGTCGGGTTCTGCACGGTCACCAAGCTGACTGGGGAGCCCGGCGTTCGCAGAATCTACTTGCAGCCCATCCACTGGCTGACGCCGGCGTTCCCGGTGCACGAGCGAAAAGCGGGGACGCCCCTGGAGAGCTCGAATGCAGTCAACGGCCCCGCGGTGTTCCGCGAACTGCCGGATGCCGAGATGCAGGCCCTCGTGACGCTCAGTGGCGCACCCGATCGTGTGCTCGAGGGCAAGCCCGCACAGGACGGATGGCGTCCTGTTCCGATACGCGATCCCAGTGAATTGATCGTGCCCCTCGACGAGGTCTGGGCCGGCCACACCCGCGGCTACTACGGCCTGGAAGAGTCGTGGCGGCAGGACGGCGTGGTTCTCGCACCCAAGTCGGTGACGTTCTTCGCGAGCTTGGACGATCTGCGGGACTACCTGCGGTGGAGGGTCGGGCAGTGGGAGGCGGACGGGTACGTGAAGACCGTCGGCGTGGAATTCCGAGCCACGGCGGCCCAACTCGTCGACGGTGACGAAGGCACCGGCGCAACGGTGACGTTGGAACCGTTCACCTACCGCGACACCCCTCCCGAGTTCGGAGGGACCGGCGACTGACGCCCGGAGGTGCCGTTCCGTCGGCTACCGCGTGGTCGTCCCCGCCCTCTCAGCCGCGCCGCAGGTCGAGCGCCTGAAGGATGCAGCCCAGCGCTGTTCGTCTGCTGCCGGCACTCGGAGAAAGTCAGTCGAGGGCGTAGTAGCGGTTGTAGGTCCCGTAGCCAGTTGGTTTGCGTCCGATGACTCCGCGCTCAACCAGTCTTTGCAGCCGGTCCTCGGCCTCACGGCGGGTGATGAAGAGCGAACCGGCGACGGTGCCCTCCGACTGGAAGGCGTCGTTCTCGACGAACAACTCGAAGGTTTGCCGGTCGCGGTCGTCGTCGAGCCGAGACTGTATCGCCCGACGGTGGTCGACGGACAGGCGATGTGCGGCCTCGGCGGGCTGGGCCTGGTGCGGTTCTTCGGCTTCCGCTTCGGCAGCCGTACCCCTGTCGCGGCGGGGGACAGCTCGAGCAGCGCAGCGGCACGCGCACTCGACAGCCGCTTGCGTCGGGAGACGAACAGGTCGTAGCTCTCGCGGTCGCGTCGGGTCGGTAGCAGGGCTTGCACCTCACGCCTGAAAGTCATGATCGCATCGAAGGGGTCGGGCTCCGCGGAGGGCACCGTCTCGGACTCTTCGGCCGGGGTGCCGGCATTCATCGCCGCGATGTTCTGACACTCGCTCTCGTCGACGTTGTCGGTCGGGCGGTAGATGCCGTCGGACAGTTGCTCGACCCGGCCCCTCACGACAAGCATCGCGAGTCGCTCCAGGGCGTCCTCCGGGGTGATGCCCCATCTCCTGGCGAGGTACGTGACGGTCACCGGCTTCCGTCGAGCACGCGCGATGTGCAGGGCTTCGAGTGCCCCGTCCTCCGAGCAACCGGCGGATCCTTCGTCCGGCACGTCATTCGGGGCGGGACCGGCATCGTCAACGACGGGTGCGAGGCCCGCGAGGGCAGCGGCCGCGGCCGCGGCAGCGGATGGGTCGTCGTCCTCGATGACGATGCCGTTGGGCAGAGTGATTTTCACGATTCCTCCGGTGGTGTACGGGGCCGATCTGCCGGGTCCGGTTGCAGAGCGTGAGGACTGTTCGACGTGCGAGTGAGGGGGTCGATCGCATCGACAAACGTCCTCCGCGAGGCCTTCGTGCCCCGGAGTGGCGTTGTCGTCGCCTGCTACGACCCGGGTCCACGCGAGTCGGGGGGCGAGACGAACTCGACGGGTACGTCGTTGACCACGTTTTCGGTGAACGAGAAGCTTCCGTCCTCGTAGTGGGTCGGTCTCGCCAGGCGTAGCAGCCTGCCCTCGTCGTAGACGCCCATCACCCGCCAATACTCCTCGGCCCACCAGACTCCCTGGCCGAGCCGAACTTCGCCGGGTCTCACGGGGACCTCCTGGTCGGAATCGAGTTCCCGCCGTCGACAGGAGTATCGGCCATGTGCCCGGTCATGTTCCCGCGCCCATCGCGGCAACCAGGACCGGCAGGTCGTCCGCGACGACGAGGGACAGGGGGCTCTCGTGGGGCTTGCCGCTGTGCGTGATGATCAGGGCGGTCGGCGGGAGTCCGCCGTCGGCGGGTGGGGAGAGCTTCTTGATGGCCTGCGGCACGGTCGTCTTGCGGGACAGATGGACGGCTCGATCGTGGGGCTCGACGAACTCCAGCGCCGCACCCACGGTCTCGCCTTCGACGATCTCGTCGGTGGCCAGGCGGTGCGCGAGCCAGCGTGCGATGCAGTTGGTGGTCAGCAGACCACGGTAGGTGCGGTCGTCGTAGATGGGAAACTGCGAGTAGTCGTGCCGGCGGATCTCCTCGAGGACCGAGCGGAGCGGATCGTCCAGCCCGAAAGACGCGAGAGGACGTTGCGGGAGCACGTGCAGCACCGTCGGCGGACTGATGATCTTGTCCCGCAGCCTCTCGATCGCCTCGACGATCTCCGGCACCGGGTCGGCAACGGGTCTGCCGCCGTAGTAGTCGTGGTGCACCAGGGCGTTACGCAGATCGGCGAACGCGCGCAACGCCGGCAGATCGAGCCGGGTGTGGTGTCGCCGCGCGTATTCCTCGGCCATCCTGACGAAGCCGGTCCGGCCGTCGTCGGTCTGGAGCCTCCACTTGAAATGGTTCTCGATCGCGGTGAAGGCGGCCAGGAATCGGATCGCACCGCTTACCTCGTCCATTACGTTCCATCTTCCTGAGACAGGTCTGCCCTTCGCAGACGGGAGTGGGCATCGATGAGATGTGACGCGTCTGTAGGACTCCCATCCTCCGCCTTCGCGGATACCTACCGCCGAGGGCCGCTCGGGGAGCCGGCAGCCGGCCGGGTGTCTCCGATCAGCACACCGCCCGACCGACCCCGCCCGGTTCGACCCTTCGGACCTGTTGTGGCCCAGACCGAACGGAGTCGCGAAATCGTCGGCGAACGGCGGAGCCAGGCACGCCGCCGATTCTCGCCGTCCGGCCGTCCGGAGCTCGTACCGTCGAACGCACGGGCCGGTGGTGGTGCCACCGGCCACGGGCAGAATCGAGGCTCGTCGTGCGCCTGCGTGGTACCGCAACGTTGACCGCCGGGGTTGCACCCGCTTTTCCGGGCATCGCCCTTCCGTCGCTGCCGCGGCAGCGGTCGATTTCTGCGGGGGCCCGCGGGCAGACGGGTGCGCCGGCACGCTCCTCCCAGGGGTTTTGCCGCTGGGAGAGCCTCGTCGCGCCGGGACTCGACAAATGGTGAGCCGGTGGGAACCGGACCTCAGGGCCCTGTTCCTCCCCCTCGCGGTCCAGAACTTCCTGATGGTCTACAACTCGACCGCCATGAACGTGGCCATGTCGGCCATAGTCGCGGATCTGCAGACCACCCTGACCGCCGTACAGTCGGCAATATCGCTGTATTCCCTCGTCATCGCTGCGTTCCTGATCACGAGCAGCAAACTCGGAGGCCGCCTCGGCTACCGACGAACCTTCGTCCTCGGCGCGGAGATCTTCGGGCTCGGCACGCTCGTCACTGCCGTCGGCCCGAATATCGCCTTCATGCTGGTCGGCTGGTCCCTGCTCCAAGGGATCGGCGTGGCACTCATGATCCCGGCCATGCTTGCCCTGCTCACCGACGCCCTGACCGGCGCCACGCGGACGAGGGCTCTGTCGACGATCGGGACGGTCGGCGGAGTCGCCGCGGCGGCAGGCCCCATCGTCGGTGGCGTGATCACCAGCTACCTGAGCTGGCGGGTGTCGTTCCTCATGGGAACCGTGGTGACGGTTGTCGTGCTGCTGCTCATGCGCCGGGTCGCCGAACCGGGACGACGCAGCGTTCCGGCGGAGGATCGTCGGTTCGACGTCCCGGGAGCGGTGTTGTCCGCGACCGGATTCGGACTGCTCGTCGTCGGGACCCTGCTGGCCGGCCGGTACGGCCTGGTCCGGGCCCGGCAGGACTTCGAGGTGCTCGGGTACACGGTGCTCGAACGGGGTGGGGTGTCGCCCGTGCTCGTGCTGGGCGGCGCCGGGCTGGTGGTCCTGGTCGCGTTCGCCGTATGGGAGCACCACCTCGTGACGAACGGTCGTGATCCGCTGGTGCGGATCGCGGTGCTGCGAAACCGGACGACGCGGGCCGGTTCGGAGACCCTGGCGATGCAGGCGCTGGTGACCGCGGGTGTCCTGTTCCTGGTGCCGGTCTTCCTGCAGACGACGCTGGGTTTCGACGCCCTGTGGAGCGGCCTGGCAATGCTGCCCGTGACGCTGGGGCTGATCATCGCCGCCTCGGCGGCGGCGCGGCTCGTCGCCGGCCGCCGAATGACCCATCGGGCCGCCCAGCTGTGGTCGTTCCTGTTCATGATCGCGGGCTGCGTCGCGGTGGCCGCCATGTTCGACCCGGGCGAGACGGGGCAGACCGCGACGGGCCTGGCGCTCGCGCCGGGACTCTTCCTCCTCGGTGTCGGCCAGGGCATGACGATGACGCTGACCGACCTGATCCAGTCGACGCCGCCGGCCGAGGAGATGAGCGACGTGACGGGACTGTCGCGGAGCATCAACTACCTCGGGAGCTCACTCGGAGTGGCACTGGCCGGTGCGTTCATGACGACGGCGCTGATCTACTCGTTCCAGTCCGGGGTGGACGACAGCGCCGTGCTGAACGCCGCGGAGAAGCAGTTCGTCCGGCAGACGGTAGACCAGCAGGTTCAGGTCACCGCGCTCAGCGACGACCAGGTCGGTGCCAATCTCGCGTCGCGGGGCGTCGGGGGTCCCGATGCCGACGAGCTCGTGCGGATCAACGCCGACGCCAGGAACCGGGCCCTGACCGTCGCCGTCGGCGCCATGGCCTTCATGTCGACCGTCGGCTTCGTTGTCGCGCTACGACTCCCGCGGGTACCTGCGCGGGGTCGGTGACGGGTGGCCGCGCCACCCGCGCGTCGCGTGCCCCCGGCACGAGTTCCTTGGCGGAACCGTGTCTTTCACGCACCGGGAGTGCATGCGTCTGGCATAGTCGGTCCCGGTCCGACGTCCGGGTGGTGGTGGGGTGTGCCGTGGCTTTCGTGATTCGCCGATCCGTCCGTAGCGCTGTGTTCGCCGTCGCGCTCGCACTCGTAGCGACCCTGTCCGGTGCCGGCGGTTCGGGCGCCGAACCGCTGCTGCCCGTTCCCGACCCGGACCGGTTCTACGCCGCGCCGGCCGATCTCGCGGCCCGCGCGCCGGGCGATGTGCTGCGGGTCCGGCAGTTGCCGCCGTCGTACTACTTCCCGGGCAGCACGGTGTGGGAGGTGCTGTTCCGCACCACGGATTCGCAGGATCGGCCCATCGCGGCGAACACGACCTTCGTGCGGCCGGCGCATCACGTGCCGAACGGACCGCTGCTGTCGTATCAGCACATCATCAACGCGCTCGGGCACAAGTGCAAGATCGTCTCCCAGCTCTACACCAGCCATCCGTTGCACCAGATCCGGGAGGCCGCCGGCCTCAATCTCGCGTTGGCACGCGGATGGGCGGTGGCGCTGCCCGACCATCTCGGCCCGCGGATGGCGTACGGCGCCGCCAAGCTCGGTGGCCGGGTCACGCTGGACGGAATCCGCGCCGTGCAACGAGTGCCGGAACTGCAGGTGGCGCACAGCAAGGTCGCGCTCGGCGGCTATTCGGGTGGCGGGATGGCCACGTCGTGGGCCGCGGCACTGGCGCCGGAATACGCCCCCGAGCTGAACATCGTGGGAGCGGCCGAAGGCGGGGTCCCGATGAACCTGGTGAAGATGGCCGAGAGCCTGGGCACCGCGCCGCACCCGGCGTTCGGCCTCGCCATGGCTGCCGCCCTCGGGCTCGAACGCGAGTATCCCGCCCGCATCCACGTCACTCCGCAGTTGAATGCCCAGGGGCACTGGCTGAAACAGTTGATCGCCAACGGATGCACCAACGAGATCATGTTCTGGGGCGTCGGTCGCAGTGCCGCCGAGATGACCGACAACCAGCACTTCCTCGACAACCCGGAAGCGCGGACGGTGATGGAGGAGAACAGCCTGGAGCTGTATCCCGGCGTGCCGAAGGCGCCGATATTCGAATGGCACAGCCCGACGGATGCGCTGATCCCCGTCGACTCCGTGGTCGACACGATGCGCCGCTACTGCGCAGCCGGCCTGCCGGTGCAGACCCTCCTGACCCCGACCCCGGACCACCTCTCCGCCGCCGCCCTCGGCCTGTTCCCGGCCCTCGACTGGGTCGACGCGCGGTTCCGCGACGAGCCTCCGCCCAGCACCTGCTGACACGCCCCGCACCCGGGTTTGCGCAACTGCCCACGTCGGTATCGGGGTGGTCCTACACTCGGCGCATGGCCGAGCTGCGGGTGGCGGACGAACCGGTGGACTCTTCGAAGCTCGACAACCGGGCGCCGTCGGTGGCCCGGCTGTTCGTCGACCGGGTCGCGGCGACGCCCGAGGCCGAGGCCTTCCGGTACCCGAAGGGCGACGGCTGGGAGAGCGTGACCTGGCGCCAGGTCGGCGACCGTGTGGACACGCTCGCCGCGGGCCTGATCGCCCTGGGGGTGCAGCCCGAGGATCCGGTCGCGGTCGCGTCGTCGACCCGGTACGAATGGGTGCTCGCCGACTTTGCGGTGATGTGCGCCGGCGCCGCGACCACCACGATCTATCCCACGACCAACGCCCCCGACGTCGCCTTCATCGTCGCCAATTCGGGCAGCGCCGTCGTGGTCGCGGAGGACCGGACCCAGATCGACAAGCTCGCCGCCCACCGCGCCGACCTGCCGAAGCTGCGGACGGTGGTGGTCATCGACGGCGAGGGCGACGGGGACTGGGTCATCACCCTCGCCGACCTGGAGGACAGAGGCCGGAAACTGCTCGCCGAGTCGCCCCGCGTCGTCGCCGACCGGGTCGAGGCGATCCGGCCCGAACAGCTCGCCAGCATCATGTACACCTCCGGCACCACCGGGAAGCCGAAGGGCGTACTGCTGCCGCACTCGGGGTGGACGTACACGGCTGCGGCCGTCGACGCGGTGAACATCCTCGGTCCCGACGATCTGAACTTCCTCTGGCTGCCGCTGTCGCACGCCTTCGGCAAGGTCATGCTGGCGCTGCCCCTGCAGATCGGTTTCACCACCGTGATCGACGGCCGCGTGGAGAAGATCGTCGAGAACCTCGCCGTCGTGCACCCCACCTTCATGGGCGCGGCACCGCGCATCTTCGAGAAGGCACACGCCCGCATCGAGGCGATGATCGCCGAGGAGGGCGGGGCGAAGAAGAAGATCTTCGACTGGGCCTTCGGCGTCGGACTGCGTGTCTCGCAGGCCCGGCAGGAGGACCGCGCACCGTCTCGCCTCGACAGGCTCCGGTACCGGCTCGCCGACCGTCTCGTGTTCTCCACCATCAAGGAGCGTTTCGGCGGTCGCCTGCGGTTCTTCGTCTCGGCGGCGGCCCCGCTCGACCGTGCCGTGGCGCAGTGGTTCGACGCAGCCGGCATCATCATCCTCGAGGGGTACGGCCTGACCGAGACGTCCGCCGCGTCGTTCATCAACCGCCCGTACGCGTACCGGCTCGGCACCGTCGGCTGGCCCTTCCCGGGCACGGAGGTGCGGATCGCCGACGACGGGGAGGTACTCCTGCGCGGGCCGGGCGTCATGGACGGCTACCACGAGCGGCCCGACGCCACAACGGAGGCCCTCGAACCCGACGGCTGGTTCCACACCGGCGACATCGGGGAACTCGACGCCGACGGTTTCCTGCGGATCACGGACCGCAAGAAGGATCTGTTCAAGACCAGTCAGGGCAAGTACGTCGCGCCGTCCGCGATCTCCGCCACCTTCAAGGGCATCTGCCCCTACGCCAGCGAGATCGTCGTGTACGGCGAGAGCCGGCCCTACTGCGTCGCCCTCGTCGGTCTCGATGCCGAGGCGATCACCGACTGGGCGGACAAGAACGGCATGGCCGGCAGGGAGTTCGGCGAGATCGCCCGGGACGAGCGGACCCGCGAGCTGATCGCCGGGTGCATCGACCGGCTCAACGATCGGCTCAACCGCTGGGAGCAGATCAAGAAGTTCACCGTCCTCGATCGGGAGCTGTCCATCGAGGCGGGGGACCTGACGCCCAGCATGAAGCTGCGCCGCAAGCTGGTGGTCGACAATTACGCCGACCGGATCGAGCAGCTCTACGTCTGACGTCCGTCGCCGGGTCCGGCACCCTGCCCCGCATCGTCCTCGCCCTCGGCCTGGTCCGGCTGGGTCCGGGCGCTCGATTTCAGCTGCTCGGGGTCGGCGTCGGGGTCCTGGGAAGCGTCGTACTATTCCGGGTTTCCGGTGTTCTCGGTCATGGCCGAGGGATGCACCGGTCGCGGCGGTCCTGAACCACCGTCGTCCTGGTCCGGTGTCCTGCGGGACCTGCTACCGGGTACTTGTGCCGACCGTCTCGTACGCCTCCGCCAGCAGCGCGACGACGCCGTCGTCGAGCTGATCCGGGGTGGCGATGCTCAACCGATGGGTCGTCACCTTTCCGGTGGTCGGGAAGGCCTCCCGCAGCTGCGGGTGATGGACCCGCCGCGGCAGGTCGATCGCGATCTCGAGCCGCGACGAATAGACGAACGCCGCCGCGAACACACGACCGCGCCCCCACCGCACCTCGGCGGGGCGGACCTGCTCCTCGACGTCGTCGCCGAGGCCGAGCACGAGCGTGCGGAGCCGGCAGAACATGTCGACGGCGGCGGCGTCCTTGTCGGCCAGGTAGTCGTCGATCGTCGCGTGCATCGCGGGCTCCTCGCCTGGGTGGCTCAACGGGACCGGCCGTAACGGTCGGCGAGTTTGTCTTCGGTGCTGCGCTCCGCCGGGGTGCGCTCCGCCGGAACGGGCACCGGTTCGGCCTCGGGTCCGGCAGCCGGCGCCGGGTTCTTCCGCTTGCGGCGCTCGCGCAGCTCCGCCCACACGAAGTACCCCAGGCCCAGCGGGGCCATGATCCCGAACGCCACCCACTGCAGCCCGTACGACAGGTAGGGGCCGGCGTCGAGCTGCGGCAACGGGATCGTGCCCAGCCCCCCGGCCTGGTTCTCGGACAGCTGCAGGTATCCGCCCGTGAGCTCCAGGCCGGTGAACGCCGTGATCTGTGCAGGGTCGATCGAGTAGACCTGGGTGTGGCCGGCGTCGCGGAACGGGAGCTTGCCCTCGGCGGTCCCCTCGGACATCCGGAGGCGGGCGTCGACGGTCACCGGACCGGCCGGTGCCGGGGCGAACGCGGGGATCTCGGTGCCTCGCTCCGGGCGCACGTATCCACGGTTCACCAGGACGGTGCGGCCGTCGGCGAGCCGGAAGGGCGTGAGCACCTCGTAGGCGGGGGAGGACTCGACGCTGCGCAACCGCACCAGCAGGTCCGCATCCGGGACGTAGGAGCCGGTCGCGACGACGCGCCGCCACTCGTCCTCCGGTGCCGGCGCGGGGCCGGTCAGCAGCTCCTCCACCGGCACGGGTTCCGTGGCCAGCGAGGCGGTGATCCGGTCGTTGCGCTCCTCGGTGGTGGTGTTCTTGCCGAGCTGCCACGGCGCGAGCACGGTGAAGCACGCGTAGGCGAAGCCGCCCACCACCAAGGCCAGCACCAGCCAGCTCGGGCGGAGCAGGAACGTCAGTCGTTGCACGTAACCACGGTAGCCGGTGACGCGGGCCTCATTGCCGTCGCACCCAGTCGAGCAGGCCCGGGATCGCCGCCTCGATCTGCCGCCGCACCAGTTCGAACTCGTGCCGGTCGCCGTAGTACGGATCCGGTACCGACTCGCCCTCGGCGTCCGGGTCGAAGCTGCGCAGCAGCACCCGGCGCTCGGCGGGCACCCCGAGCTGCGCGAGCACCCGGTCGTGGCCGGCGTCCAGTGCGACCACCAGATCGGCGGCGAGCTGCTCGTCGGTCACGCGCCGGGCGCAGTGCCCGGTCGGGTAGCCGTGCCGCCGCAACAGGTCCGTGGTGCGTGGATCCGCGTCCTCGCCGGCGTGCCAGTCGCCGGTGCCGGCGCTGGTGACCCGCACGCGCTCGGCGAGACCGGCCCGGCGGAGGTGCTCGGCGAAGATCTTCTCGGCCATCGGCGACCGGCAGATGTTGCCGGTGCACACGAACGTCACGTGCAGGCGCTCAGCGGTCACCGGTCAGCACTCTCGTCAGTTCGCCGACGCTCGCCGTGGACCGGTGCGCGACGGCCGCCTCGTCGGCCGCGCCGTACCCCCACTCGACGAACACCGTCGGAATACCCCACCGCGCCGCGCCCGTCACGTCGTGCTCGCGGTCGCCGACCATGACCACGCCCGCAGTGCCGCCGTCCTCGGCGGCGACCGGGTCCACCCCGAGCGACGCCAGACTGTGCGCGATCACGTCCGACTTCGCCCGCCGGCTCCCGTCGTCGCTCGCGCCGCCGATGAACTCGAAGTGGTCGGCCAGCCCGAAGTGCTCGAGGATGCGGACGGCGAAGCCCTGGTTCTTCGACGTCGCGACGGCGAGCCGGCTGCCGGCGTCGCGCACCCGTTCGAGCATCGCCGCCACCCCGTCGAACACGGAGTTCTCCGCCCAGCCGCGCGCGTCGTAGCGCTCGACGTACGCGGTCAGGGCCCGAGCCACCTGCTGTTCGTCGAGACCGAGCCCGCGCAGTGTGTCGATCATCGGCGGACCGAGGACCCGCTGCGGCTCGTCGTGCGCCGGTTCCGGAACGCCCACCGTGGCGAGCGCATGCCGGAACCCGTCGAGCACGCCGGCCGCCGAGTCCGTGAGGGTGCCGTCGAGGTCGAACAGCACGACGGGCGCGGGCAACAGCAGTGGGTGCAGGTCGGCGAGAGTCGTCACGTGCCCATTGTCCCGGCTCCCGGCGAAGCCCGCCGCGTAGGGTCACGGGCAGCATCCGGGGAGACGACGGAGGAGGAGCGATGACCGCGGTGACGCTGCGCGAGGTGATCGACGTGCTCGAGACGGCCTACCCACCGTCGCTGGCCGAATCGTGGGACTCCGTCGGGCTGGTCGCGGGTGACCCCTCCGAGGCCGTGAGCAGGGTACTGCTCGCGGTCGACGCCACCGCCGCCGTCGTCGACGAAGCCCTCGCCTGGGGTGCGCAGTTGCTCCTCGTGCACCATCCGCTGCTGCTGCGCGGCGTCGACACCGTCGGCGCGCACACCCCGAAGGGCGCCCTGATCCATCGGCTCATCCGCGGCGGCTGTGCGCTGTTCACCGCCCACACCAACGCCGACCGTGCCGACCCGGGCGTGTCCGATGCGCTGGCACAGGCGCTCGGCCTGACCGGCCTGCGGCCGATCGAGCCCAAGCCCGAACCGGCCGTCGACAAGTGGGTGGTCCTCGTGCCCGCCGACTCGACCGAGACGGTGCGCGCCGCCCTGTTCGACGCCGGCGCGGGCCGGCTCGGCAACTATCGCGAGTGCTCCTGGACCACCTCCGGGACCGGACAGTTCCGTCCCGGGGCCGGGGCGGATCCGGCGGTCGGCACCGTCGGCGAACTCGAACGCGTGGCCGAGGACCGCATCGAGGTCGTGGCCCCGCGGTCGGTGCGCGGCCGGGTGCTTGCTGCCCTGCGCGCGGCGCACCCGTACGAGGAACCCGCGTTCGACGTGCTCGAACTCGCCGATCTGCCCGGCTCGCGAGGTCTGGGCCGGGTCGGTGAACTCCCGGCGCCGCAGACGCTGCACGAGTTCACCGAGCGGGTCGCGGCCGCGCTGCCGGCCACCGAGTGGGGGGTGCGCGGTGCCGGCGACCCAGACCGGATGATCCGCACCGTTGCGGTGTGCGGCGGCTCCGGCGACTCCTTCCTCGGCGCCGTCGGCCGGCTCGGCGTCGATGCCTACGTCACCGCGGACCTGCGGCACCATCCCGCCGACGAGCACCTGCGCGCCGGCGGCCCCGCGCTTGTCGACGTCGCGCACTGGGCCAGCGAGTACCCGTGGTGCGCCCAGGCGAAGGGTGTGCTCGACGACGCGTTCGCCGACCGCGACGGCTGGTCGACCCGCGTCAGCGCGCTGCGCACCGATCCCTGGACCACCGCCGCCCGGTAGGTCCGGGTTCCCCGTGACCGGCCGCGCGGTACGGTAGGCAGCTACCACCCCCCTTGATCTCGCCGCCGAAAGCAGGAACCCGCCGAGTGAACGTCGAACCCGCCGTGCAGTCCAAGCTCCTGGCCCTCGCCGCTGTGGACGCCGAGGTGACCCGCCTGGCGCACCGGCGCCGCACCCTGCCCGAACAGCAGGAGGTCGAGCGGCTCGAGGCGGAACGCACCGCGCGCCGGGACGCCGCCGTCGCCGTCGAGATCATCCTCGACGACCTCGACCGCGACATCCGCAAGCTCGAGGGGGAGGTCGAGGCGGTCCGCCAGCGGGAGGAACGCGACCGCACGCTCCTCGCCGCCGGCAGCGTGGGCGCCAAGCAGCTGTCCGAACTCCAGCACGAGCTGACCAGCCTCGAACGCCGGCAGGCCCTGCTCGAGGACGAGCTGCTCGAGGTCATGGAACGCCGGGAGGCATCCAAGGCCGATCACGACCATGCCGGCGCGCGGCTGTCGAGCGTCGACGAGGAACTCGCCGACGCCGCCCGCCTGCGCGACGAGGCGCTCGCCGACATCGAGGTCGCCGAGCAGCGGTGCCTGAGCGACCGCGCGGCACTCGTGGAGGCGTTCCCGGCCGAGCTGGTCGACCAGTACGAGGCGCAGCGGACGAAGACGGGCATCGGCGCGGCCCTGCTGCGGGCGCGCCAGTGCGGCGCATGCCGCCTCGAGCTCGACCGCGGCGAGATCTCTCGCATCGCCGCCGCCGCCCCCGAGACCCTCGTACGCTGCCCCGAGTGCAACGCGATCCTGGTGCGTACCAAGGAATCCGGGATTTGAGCCGGGTAGTTGTCGAGGCCGACGGCGGCTCGCGCGGCAACCCGGGCCCCGCCGGCTACGGTGCCGTGGTCTTCGGCGCCGACCACGAGACGGTGCTGGCCGAGCGCAGCGCGAGCATCGGCCGCGCCACCAACAACGTGGCCGAATACCAGGGCCTGATCGCCGGATTGACCGCCGCCGCCGAACTCGGGGCCGACGAGGTCGACGTCCGGATGGATTCCAAGCTCGTCGTCGAGCAGATGTCGGGCCGCTGGAAGATCAAGCACCCGGACATGATTCCGCTCGCCGCCCGCGCCCGCGAGCTGGCCCGGGGATTCGCGCGGGTCGAGTTCACCTGGGTGCCGCGCGCGGAGAACGCCCACGCCGACCGGCTCGCCAACGAGGCGATGGACGCTGCCGACTCGGCCGCTTCGGGTTCCGAATCCGCCTCACCCGCACCGGCATCGGCTGCCCCGCCGGCGAAATCGCCCGGCTGGACCGGCGCCGTCGGCACGCCCACCCGGATGCTGCTGTTGCGGCACGGGCAGACCCCGCTGTCGGTGGAGCGCCGCTACTCCGGCCGCGGCAACCCGCCGCTGACGGAACTGGGCCGCGCGCAGGCGCGCGCGGCCGCCCGTCGCATCGCCGAGCGCGGCAACGTCGCCGCGGTGGTGTCGTCGCCGCTCGGGCGGGCCCGGGAGACGGCCGATGCCGCGGCGTCGGCGCTCGGTCTGCCCGTGACGGTGCACGAGGGCCTCATCGAGACCGACTTCGGCAAGTGGGAGGGGCTGACCTTTCTCGAGGCGGCGCAGCGCGATCCCGATCTGCACCGGCGCTGGCTGGGGGACACGTCGGTGCGCCCGCCGGGTGGGGAGAGCTTCGACGAGGTCCGCGGCCGTCTCGCCACCGTCCGCGACGATCTGGTCGCGGAGTACAGCGGGGCGAACGTGCTTGTCGTCTCCCACGTCACGCCGATCAAGACGCTGCTACGGATGGCGCTCGACGCGGGGCCGTCGCTGCTGTACCGACTGCACCTGGACCTCGCGTCGCTGAGCATCGCCGAGTTCTATCCCGACGGCGGCGCGGCCGTGCGGCTGGTCAACGACACCTCGCACCTGTAGGCGCCGTCGGCGCCGGTGCGTCCTTCGGGCCGCGCCCACCGCCCGAAGGACGCACCGCCGGCAACGTCCCGGCCGCTCACACCTGGAGTTTTCGGAGCGTGCGCAGGTTCCGCGTCGTGGTCACCGCCTTGTAGCGCGGTTTGCCCGTGTTCCGGCCGAAGGCGCTCTTGACCGTCTGCCCGCGCTCGACGTCCCAGTAGAGGACCCCGTTGCCCCGGGCGACGCGCTCGACCGCCGGGTCGAGACCGTTCGCCGTCGCCGCCAGTTCGTCCAGAACCGCGGGATCGGCGACGAACATCGCGTACGCGTGCCGGCCGTCGCGCTCCTCGAACGGGTAGGCGTCGACGATCGCCGCGACGGCCGGCTGAGCGTGGACGAACACGAACGCCTCGTACCCGAATCGATGACGCAGCGCCGCCTCGATCCGCGCCTTCGCGTCGGCGGTGTCGGCGGTGTCGGCATCGAACACCACGTTGCCCGAAGCGAGCACGGTGCGGACGTTGCCGAAATCGAGCCCGGCGAACACCTCCTTCAGATCCGCCATCGCGATGGTGATGCCACCGACGTTGATTCCCCGCAGCAGAGCCACATATCTCGCCATGGCGGTACCGTAGTTCGCATTTGCGACAGGTGAGGCAGTACCCTGATCGACGCGGACGAGTTGGCCGGGCGACCGCGGCTCAGGGAACCGGCACCGTGGCGGTGCCAGGCCCTGGATCGAGGAAAGTCCGGACTCCACAGAGCAGGGCGGTTGCTAACGGCAACCCGAGGTGACTCGCGGGACAGTGCCACAGAGAACAGACCGCCCACCCCTCGGGGTGGGTAAGGGTGAAACGGTGCGGTAAGAGCGCACCAGCGCCCCGGGTGACCGGGGCGGCTCGGTAAACCCCGCCCGGAGCAAGGTTGAAGGCCGCACCGACTCGTTCGGTGCGGCTGCGCAGGTGTCCGAGGGCTGCTCGCCCGAGCCTGCGGGTGAACCGCTCGAGGTACCCGGCGACGGTGTGCCCAGATGGATGGTCGCCACCCCGCCTCGGCGGGGTACAGGATCCGGCTTACAGGCCGGCTCGTCCGCCCACCCGGCTCAGATCGGGGAGACGACCAGCAGGTGCGCCCAGTAGGAGGCGGCCTCGTGCCCCAGATAGGGGAGCAGGAAGTCGTAGAGCAGGTACGACATGCGGTGCCTTTCGAGTCGTCGAGCGGGGACCAGGGGCCGACGGTACCAGCCGCGCCGCGCGTGCGGGTTACCCCGAAACTCGGCGCCGGTTGGGGCAGACTGGGCGTCATGAGCGACGAAGGCTGGTACTACGACGTACATACCGGAAAGGTCAGCCAGGGAAAGGACCCCGGTGCGCTGAACCGCATGGGGCCGTATCCGGACCGCGCCACCGCCGAACGGGCGCTCGAGATCGCGGCCGAGCGCAACAAGGCCGCGGACGAGGCCGACGAGGAGTGGAACCGCTGAGCGGTTCCGCAGCACGGTGACGAACACCCGCATCGTCGTCGCGCCCGCGATCGACTTCGGTGCCGTCCGCGCCGAGTTCGCGCTCGACGACAGTTATCCCCTGCCCGCCGTCGCCGAGGCCGAGGCCGCGGTCGACCGCTGGGCCGCCGCGCGGGTGGACCGCACGGATCTGCCGCTGGTGACCATCGATCCGCCGGGCTCGATGGATCTCGACCAGGCGCTGCACCTCGAGCGCACCGTCGACGGCTTCGTCCTGCACTACGCGATCGCCGACGTCGCGGCCGTCGTCGCACCCGACGGCGCGCTCGACCGGGAGAGCCGGCGCCGCGGACAGACCTACTATCTGCCCGACGGGTCGGTCCCGCTGCACCCCCGGCCGTTGTCCGAGGATTCGGCCAGCCTCCTTCCCGGCCGCGTGCGTCCGGCGGCGCTGTGGCGCATCGTTCTCGACGACGCCGCCGAACCCGTGGACGTGAACGTGCGGCGCGCACTGGTCCGGTCCGTCGCCCGATTCGACTACGCCGGAGTGCAGGCCGGTGTCGACGCCGGGGTCGTGCACCCGTCGATCGCGGCACTGCCCGAGTTCGGCGGGCTCCGCGAGGCCGCGGCCCGGGGACGCGGCGCGATCGAACTGCGCCTGCCCGAGCAGGACGTGGTCGCCGACGGGAACGGCTGGCGGCTGACCACCCAGCCGCGCACCGACGTCGACGACTGGAACTCCCACGTGTCGCTGCTGACCGGGATGTGCGCGGCGCAACTGATGCTCGACGCGCGGATCGGGCTGCTGCGGACCCTGCCGCCGGCCGCCCCCGAGGCCGTGGCACAGCTGCGGCGCACCGCCGCCGCCCTGGGAGTGCCGTGGCCGGACCAGGTGCCGGTGGGTACCTTCCTGGCCGGCCTCGACGTGAACCTGCCCGGCACCCTGGTGCTGATGAGCGAGGCGCCGGCGCTGCTGCGCGGCGCGTCGTACGTGGCGTTCGACGGTGAGATTCCGGAGCAGCCCGGACACGGGGCGATCGGTGCGCCGTACGCACACGTCACCGCGCCGCTGCGACGGCTGGCCGACCGGTTCGTGACGGAGGTGTGCCTGGCGCTCAGCGCGGGCACCGACGTGCCGGACCCGGTGCGCGCCGTGCTCCCGGAGCTTCCCGAGACCATGTCCGGCTCCGACGCCCTCGCCGGGAGGGTGACCCGCGCGTGCATCGAACTCGCCGAGGCGACGGTCCTCGCCCCGCACGTGGGGGAGTCGTTCGATGCGACGGTCCTGCGTGCGGCGAACGGCCGCCGGGACGCCGAGGTGTTCGTGCCCGACGCCACCGTGATCGCCCCGTGCGCCGGCGAGCCGAAGGAGGGCAGCCGGATCCGGATCCGGCTGACGCACGCCGATCCGCAGGCCCGGAAGGTGCGGTTTGCGTACCCGGCGTGACGCCGCTGCCGGGCGGAAGCGGGGCCTGCTCGTCGGTGTCGCGGTCCTCACGGCGGTGCTCGTGGTCCTCGCGGTGCTGGTGTTCCGCGCGATGCCGAGCAGGTACCTGCCCTGGGACACCGCCGACTTCCCGGGAGTGGACGCCTCGGCGTTGACACTCCCGCAGGCGCGGATCGTGGAGTTGCTCGGGGACGAACACCGGGCGCAGCGGCCCGGGACGTTCTACTCCGAGGGCGCGGAGGAGCCCTGGTGCGCGAACTTCGTCAGCTGGATCATGCGGGAAGCGGACCGGCCGCTGGCCAATCCGCATTCCGGGCACTGGCGGATCCCCGGCGTGTACACCCTGCAGGAGTACTACGAGTCGGTGGGCCGATTCGAACCGGCCGCCGACGGCTACCGGCCGGCGGTGGGCGACGTGGTGCTGTACGAGAACGAACTGTGGGTCGGCCAGCACACCAACATCGTCGTCGCGGTCGACGGCGACACCGCGACGACGGTCGGCGGCAACGAACTCGGCCGCATCCGCGTCCACACCGTCGACTTCACGTCCGACTCGGCGGTCGTCGGGTTCGGCCGCCTCGAGTGAGGATCAGCGGAAGCGGTCGGTCGCCTCGAGCAGGTGATGGGTGATGCCGGGCTCGTTCGCGGCGTGCCCGGCGTCGTCGACGACGACGAGTTCCGAGCCGGACCACGCCTTGTGCAGTTCCCACGCGCTCGCCGCGGGGCAGACCACGTCGTAGCGACCCTGCACGATCACGCCGGGGATGGTGCGCAGCCGTCCGGCGTCGCGCAGCAGCTGCCCCTCCTCGAGGAAGCCGCGGTTGCGGAAGTAGTGGTTCTCGATGCGCGCGAACGCGAGAGCGAAACGCGGTTCCGACGTCTCCACGACCCGCTCCGGGGTGGGCAGCAGGGCGCTGGTCGCTCCCTCCCACGTCGACCACGCCACGGCGGCCCGCAGCGCGACGTCGGGGTCGGGCGAATGCAGCAGCCGGTGGTACGTGTCGACGGGATGCTCACCGTCCGGTGCACCGGCCAGCGGCTCCAGGAAACGCTCCCACAGCTCGGGGAACAGCTGCCCGGCGCCACCGTTGTAGTACCAGTCGATCTCGCTGCTGCGCAGCAGGAAGATGCCGCGCAGCACCAGCTCGGTGACCCGGTGCGGGTGGCGTTGCGCATAGGCCAGGGCCAGCGTCGACCCCCACGAGCCGCCGAACACCTGCCAGCGGCCGATCCCCAGATGCCGCCGCAGGGTCTCGATGTCGGTGAGCAGATACTCGGTGGTGTTGGCGGACAGATCGGCGCCGTCGGCGACGTGCGGCACCGACCGACCGCAGCCGCGCTGATCGAACAGCACGATCCGGTACGCCTCCGGATCGAAGAACTGCCGGTGCGCGGGCAAGGTGCCGCCGCCCGGACCGCCGTGCAGGAACACCACCGGCTTGCCGGCGGGATTCCCGCTGACCTCCCAGTAGATGCGCTGGCCGTCGCCGACGTCGAGCAGGTCCTGCTCGTACGGCTCGATCGGCGGGTACGGCTGCCGCAACGGCATCAGAAACCGACCAGCGCGGAGGCGAGGGTCGGGATCTGCAGGGCCTCGAGTGCCTGGCTGCGCACCTCCGGGCACTGGGCCGAGGCGATCGTGTCGACACGGTCACGGTCCTGGGCGAGCGCCAGCATGTCGATCCCGTTGCGGGCCGCCCACTCGCCGACCAGCAGGTTCAAGCCGGGCTTGCTCATGGACGGGGTGTAGGTTCGCCAGCTCTGCAGCTGGGCCTCCATCTGCGAGCACAGCTCGGCGGCCTGGGCCTCGGTGACCCCACCGGGCAGCGCGCTCGGCGCGGTCGCCACGCCGGTGCCGGTCGTCGGCTGCGTCGAGGCGGTGGCCGAGCCGGTGGGGGCGGGCTGGCCGCCGGACGCGCACCCGCCCAGGGCGGCGATCGCCGCACCGGCGACGGCAACGGCGAGCAGTGTGCGACGGGGACGAATCATGTGGGGTGCACCTCGCGGGTCGGTAAGGCCCGGCCTACGGGTGAGCGGAACCTCCGGCCGGCCGGACCGGCCGCAGGTTCCCCTCGTCCTGCCGGATCAGAAGGAATGCTCGGGACCGGGGAACGTCCCGGCCGCCACCTCTGCAGCATATTCGGCCGCGGCGCGGCGTAGTTCGTCGCCCACGCTGCCGAACTTCTTGACGAACTTCGCGGTCTTGCCGCTGGTGTATCCGGCCATGTCCTGCCACACGAGGACCTGGGCGTCACACTCGTTGCCGGCACCGATCCCGACCGTGGGGATGGTCAGCTTGCGGGTGACCTGGCCGGCGATGTCGGCGGGCACCATCTCCATGACCACGGAGAAGGCGCCGGCCTCCTGCACGGCGATGGCGTCGGCGATGAGCTGTTCGGCGCCGTCGCCGCGGCCCTGCACACGGAATCCGCCGAGGCTGTTGACCGACTGCGGGGTGAACCCGACGTGGGCCTGGACGGGGATGCCGGCGGCGGCGATCGCGGCGATCTGCGCGGCGACCCGCTCGCCGCCCTCGAGCTTGACGGCGTGGGCGCCGCCCTCCTTCATGAAGCGGATGGCGGTGGCGAGAGCCTGCTCCGGCGACGCCTCGTAGGTGCCGAACGGCAGGTCGGCGATCACCAGGGCGTGCGGTGCGCCGCGCACCACGCCGCGCACCAGCGGGAGCATTTCGTCGACCGTGACCGGCACGGTGGTGTCGTAGCCGTAGACGACGTTGGCGGCGGAGTCGCCCACGAGCAGCACCGGGATACCGGCCTCCTCGAAGATGCGGGCGCTCGAGTAGTCGTACGCCGTCAGCTCGGCCCAGCGACGGCCCTCGGCCTTCATGGCCTGCAGATGATGGACCCGCGTCTTGCGCCGGGGGGAGGCGGACGGGGCGGAGCCGCCGTAGAGGGCAGCGGTGGATTCGGACATCAGAGGTCCCTTTCTGCCTCGAGGCCCGTGCGGGTCCCCGGGTTGGGTGATGACGGTCTCAGTCTGCCACCGGCTCCATTCGGGCAGTAGCGGCGCCGGCGGTGCGATTGGTCACATCCGCCGGATGCGGCGGCGATCCGGACCCGAACCGGCCGCGCCGGCGCGGGTGCGGCCCGTGGCACCATCGCTGGGTGTCCTCCCTGTCTCTCCGCGTCCCGGCGCGCACCGTCGCGGTGGCCGCCGTGGTGCTGCTCGCCGCCGGCTGCAGCACCACGACCGAGACCGCGCCGCCGCGGACGCCGCCGATCGGCGTCCCGGCCGGCCTCGAGCAGTTCTACGGGCAGCAGGTGCAGTGGGGGTCGTGCCGGGACTACGGCACCGACGCCGCACAGCTGCCCCGCCGCGTGCAGTGCGCGCGGATCACGGTGCCGCTGGACTACGACGTGCCGAACGGGGAGACGATCACGGTGGCGATCTCCCGCTCGCCCGCGTCCGGGCAGCGGATCGGCTCGCTGCTCGTCAATCCCGGCGGGCCGGGTGCGTCCGGGATCGGGCTCGCCACCGTGGCCGACGGCACCGAGCTGACCGACCGGTTCGACATGATCGGATTCGATCCCCGCGGCATCGGGGCCTCCGAGCCCGCGGTGCGCTGCCGCACCGACGCCGAGGCGGACGCCGACCGCGCCACCGACGACGGCGACATGAGCCCCGAGGGCATCGCGCGGACCGAGCAGCGGCACCGCGATTACGCCGACGCGTGCGCGCAGCGCGCCGGGACCGGCCTGCTCGCCCACATGGGCACCCGCGAAGTCGTGCGCGACATGGACGTGCTCCGCTCGGTCCTCGGCGACGAGAAACTGAACTACCTCGGGTTCTCGTACGGCAGCCGGATCGGCACGCTCTATGCGGAGACCTTCCCCGACCGGGTGCGGACGATGGTGCTCGACGGTGCGCTCGATCCCGAGCAGGACCCCCTCGACGAGGTCCTGCTGCAGGCGGCCGGATTCCAGACGGCGTTCGACGCCTTCGCGGCGGACTGCGCCCGCTACGACGACTGTGTGCTCGGCGCCGCCCCGGCCGCGGCGGTGGGCCGGTTCCGGGCACTGGTGGACCCGCTGATCGCGGCGCCCGCGGAGACCACGGATCCGCGCGGCCTGAGCCACCGGGACGCGATCACGGGGGTGCAGCAGGGCCTGTACTCGCCGCGGCTGTGGGGCTCGCTGCGGGCGGGACTCGCGGCGCTGACCGAGGGCCGGGGCGACACGTTGCTGCTGCTCGCCGATCTGTACGAGGGACGCGGCGACGACGGCACCTACAGCAACTCCACCGACGCCTTCAATGCGATCCGGTGCGTGGACGACCCGCCGGTGACGGACGCGGCGGTCGCGGCCGAGGCCGACCGGCTGTACCGGCAGGCCGCGCCGTTCCTCGACGACGGCCGCGCGAGCGGCGCCGCGCCGCGGGATCTGTGCGCCTTCTGGCCGGTGCCGCACACCGGTGAGCCGCACACCCCGGACGTGCCGGGCCTGCCGACCGTGCTCGTCGTCTCCACGACCGAGGATCCCGCCACGCCGTATCAGGCGGGTGTGGACCTCGCGCGGCAACTCGGCGGCGCACTCGTCACCTTCACGGGGACCCAGCACACCGTCGTGCTCGACGGCGAGGCCTGTGTCGACGACCCGGTGATCAGGTACTTCGTGACCGGGCAGGCGCCGGCGGCGGACCCGCGCTGCTGACGGCGCGACGATGTGAGCGACACGCCGGGACCACAACCCGCGGATGTAACACGGATTTAACGCACTGTGCCTAGTCTCGGCCGTATGGATCGCCAGAAGGAGTTCGTGCTCCGCACCCTCGAAGAGCGCGACATTCGGTTCGTGCGCTTGTGGTTCACCG
Source organism: Rhodococcus sp. 14C212 (assembly GCF_011058195.1). Taxonomy (NCBI): domain Bacteria; kingdom Bacillati; phylum Actinomycetota; class Actinomycetes; order Mycobacteriales; family Nocardiaceae; genus Rhodococcus; species Rhodococcus sp. 14C212. Next base: position 39,138 of record NZ_JAALEH010000030.1, read on the forward strand.
ACGTGGTCGGAACGCTCAAGTCCGTGGCGATCGCCCCGGCCGAACTCGAAGGGGCCTTCGAGGAGGGCATCGGGTTCGACGGATCGGCCATCGAGGGATTCTCCCGCATCTCCGAGGCCGACATGGTCGCCCGGCCGGACGCCTCGACCTTCCAGGTGCTGCCGTGGGCCGACAGCAAGGGCCAGCAGTACTCGGCCCGCATGTTCTGCGACATCACGATGCCCGACGGCACCCCCAGCTGGGCCGACCCGCGGCACGTGCTGCGCCGCCAGCTCAACAAGGCCTCCGACCTCGGCTTCAGCTGCTACGTACACCCCGAGATCGAGTTCTTCCTCGTCGAGAACGGCGAACCGGGCGCGCCGCCCGTCCCGGCCGACGACGGCGGCTACTTCGACCAGTCGGTGCACCGCTCGGCCCCGAACTTCCGCCGCCACGCCATCGACGCGCTCGAGTCGATGGGCATCTCCGTCGAGTTCAGCCACCACGAGACCGCGCCCGGTCAGCAGGAGATCGACCTGCGCTACGCCGACGCGCTGTCCATGGCCGACAACGTGATGACCTTCCGCTACGTGGTCAAGGAGATCGCGATGTCGGAGGGCGTGCGCGCGACGTTCATGCCCAAGCCGTTCCGCGAGCACGCGGGCTCGGCCATGCACACCCACATGAGCCTGTTCGAGGGCGAGAACAACGCCTTCCACGATCCCGACGATCCGCTGCAGCTCTCGGCCACCGGCAAGGCATTCATCGCCGGGGTGCTCGAGCACGCCAACGAGATCAGTGCCGTGACCAACCAATGGGTCAACTCCTACAAGCGCATCGTGCACGGCGGCGAGGCGCCCACCGCGGCCTGCTGGGGCCCGTCCAACCGTTCGGCTCTGGTGCGGGTGCCGATGTACACGCCGAGCAAGGCGTCCTCGCGCCGGGTGGAGATCCGCACACCCGACTCGGCCTGCAACCCGTACCTGACGTTCGCGGTGCTCCTCGCCGCCGGTCTGCGCGGCATCGAGAAGGGCTACGAGCTCGCACCCGAGGCCGAGGACGACGTGTGGGCACTGACCTCCGCGGAGCGGCGCGCCATGGGGTACCGCGAGCTGCCGACCGACCTCGACATCGCCCTGCGCGAGATGGAGAAGTCGGAACTGGTGGCCGAGGCGCTCGGCGAGCACGTGTTCAACTTCTTCCTCCGCAACAAGTGGACGGAGTGGGAGAACTACCGCAGCCAGGTCACCCCGTACGAGCTGGATCAGTACCTGGGCTTGTAACCCTTGCCGGCCGCGGCCGCACGGGGGAGTCGCCGCGGACCGGAGGGGTTGACGACGACGAAGAGGTGAGGTCCGTGCCCACTCGGGCGGTAGTGTCCCGCGCCGGAACGACGGTGGCGCCATGGTAAGACCGCCGTCGGCGCGTTCGGCGATACCGAGCGCCGGTCGGCTCGGCCTCCTCGCCCCGACCGCCCCGGACGAGCTCCGGCAGCTCGGCTGGACCGACACCGACAGCACCGAACTGTTGTGGGCCCTTTCCCGCGCACCGGACGCGGACCTCGCGCTGCGCACCCTTGCCCGGTTGCACGACGCGCTCGGCGACGGCTGGGCGGAACTCGACGCGGCACTGCGCACCGACAAGGGGTTGCGCGGGCGGCTGTTCGGCCTGTTCGGCGGGTCGTCCGCCCTGGGCGACCACGTCGTGGCCCACCCGGATCGGTGGCGTGGCCTCGCCGGGAAGCTGCAGCTGCCCGACAGGCGGACCCTCACCGACCGGATGCTCGGCTACGTCGACGCCGAACCCGAGGCCGGGACGAGGGACAACCGTCTGATCCACCGGGCGAAGATCACCGGGCCGGCCGCCGTGGCCGCGCTGCGCACCGGCTACCGGGACCAGCTGGCGCTGCTCGCCGCCGCGGATCTCGCGGCCGTCGTCGAGAACGAACCGGTCCTGCCGTACCTCGAGGTGGGGCAGCGGCTCGCGGACCTCGCCGACGCGGCCCTGACGGCGGCCCTCGCCGTGGCCGTCGCCGGCGTCGTCCCGGACGGTCCCTGCCCCGTCGACCTGGCCGTCATCGCGATGGGCAAGTGCGGGGCCCGCGAGCTCAACTACGTCAGCGACGTCGACGTCGTGTTCGTCGCCGAGCCGGCCGACGCCCGCGCCAGCCGCATCGCCGGGGAGATGATGCGGATCGGCACCTCGGCGTTCTTCGAGGTCGACGCCGCGTTGCGTCCCGAGGGCAAGCGCGGGGAACTGGTCCGCACCCTGGACTCGCATGTCGCGTACTACCAGCGCTGGGCCAAGACGTGGGAGTTCCAGGCACTGCTCAAGGCCCGGCCCATGACCGGCGACCTCGACCTCGGTCGGCGCTACGTCGAGGCGCTCAGCCCCATGGTGTGGACGGCCTCCGAGCGGGACGCGTTCGTGCCGGAGGTGCAGGCGATGCGCCGGCGCGTCGAGGAACTCGTGCCCGCCGAGCTGCGCGAGCGGGAACTCAAGCTGGGCCGGGGCAGCCTGCGCGACGTGGAATTCGCGGTGCAGCTGCTGCAGCTCGTGCACGGCCGCGCCGACGAGTCGCTGCGCGTACCGAACACCGTGCAGGCGCTGTCCGCCCTCGCCGACGGCGGCTACGTCGGGCGCGACGACGCCGCGAACCTGCGGGCCTCCTACGAGTTCCTGCGGCTGCTCGAGCACCGTCTGCAGCTGCAGCGGCTCAAACGCACCCACACGCTGCCGCCCCCGGAGGACCGGGAGGCGATGCGCTGGCTCGCCCGCGCCGCGCACATGCGCCCGGACGGACGGCACGATGCGCTCGGAGTGCTCGAGTCGGAGATCAAGCGCAACTCGGCGCGGGTGCGCAAGCTGCACGCGAAGCTGTTCTACCGGCCTCTGCTCGAGTCGGTAGCCCGGGTGGACAAGGAGGCGCTGCGGCTGTCGCCCGACGCCGCGGTCCGGCAGCTCGCTGCGCTCGGCTACAGCGCACCGGAGAACGCGCTCGGCCACCTGACGGCACTGTCCGGCGGTGCCTCCCGCAAGGCCCGCATCCAGGCGCTGCTGCTGCCGCAACTGCTCGAGGCGCTGGGGGAGACGAGCGACCCCGACGCCGGGCTGCTCGCCTACCGCCGCCTGTCCGAGGCCCTCGTCGACCGGGTGTGGTTCCTGCGGACGCTGCGCGACGAGCCGTCCGTCGCGGACCGGCTCATGACCGTGCTCGGGTCCTCCGCCTACGTGTCCAACCTGCTGTTGCGGGCCCCGGACGTCATCCGGCTCTACGCCGACGGCGCCGGCGGGCCCCGGCTCCTCGAACCGCGGCCCGACGAGGTCGCCAAGGCCATCGTCACCTCCTCGGCCCGCTACGACGCCCCCGACAAGGCGATCAACGCGGCCCGGTCGCTGCGCCGGGCCGAACTCGCCCGCGTCGCGAGCGCCGACATCCTCGGGATGCTGGACGTACCGCAGGTGTGCCGCGCGCTGTCCGCGGTGTGGGCGGCGGTGCTCGAGGCTGCCCTGACCGCGGTGATCAAGGCGTCCGAGCAGGAGGACGGGCCGGCGCCGGCGCGGCTCGCCGTGATCGGCATGGGCCGTCTCGGCGGTGGCGAACTGGGCTACGGGTCCGACGCCGACGTGCTGTTCGTCTGCGAGCCGAACGCCGGGGCGGACGAAACCGCCGCGGTGAAGTGGGCGAACCAGGTCGCCGAGCGGGTGCGCACCCTGCTCGGCGCGCCGAGCACGGATCCGCCGCTCGAGGTCGACACCGGCCTGCGCCCCGAGGGGCGCAGCGGACCCATGGTGCGCACCCTCGCGTCCTATCAGGCGTACTACACCCAGTGGGCGCAGACGTGGGAGGTGCAGGCACTGCTGCGGGCCGACGCCGTCGCCGGCGATGCGGAGCTCGGGTTGCGGTTCCTGCACATGATCGACGCCACCCGGTACCCGGCCGGCGGCGTGTCGGACGACGCGGTGCGCGAGATCCGGCGGATCAAGGCCCGGGTCGACTCGGAACGGTTGCCGCGCGGTGCCGATCCCGCCACCCACACCAAGCTGGGCCGCGGCGGCCTGGCCGACATCGAGTGGACCGTGCAGCTGCTGCAGCTGCAGCACGCGCACCACATCGAGTCGCTGCACAACACCTCGACGCTCGAGACGCTCGATGCGATCGGCGCCGCAGAACTGCTCAGCAGCGCGGACGTCGCACTGCTGCGCGACGCGTGGCTCACCGCCACCCGCGCCCGCAACGCGCTCGTGCTGGTGCGCGGCAAGCGGACCGACCAGCTGCCGGGTCCGGGCAAGCTGCTGTCGGCGGTCGCCCAGGTCGCCGGCTGGTCGGGTGGTGACGCCTCCGAGTTCCTCGACCACTATCTGCGGGTCACTCGACGTGCGCGGGCGGTCGTGGAGCGGGTGTTCGGGACGTGAGGCCCGTCCTCCCGTGGAACCAGCTCAGGAATTCATCGTGACTGCTGCCCCGATCCCCCCGACCGTCGACGATCTCGCCGCCGCCCTCGACGCTCTCCGTGCCCGGGTGCCGCTGGTGCAGTCGCTCACCAACGTCGTCTCCGCCAACTTCCTGACCAACGTCCTGCTCGCCGCCGGCGCGAGCAACGCCCACATCGACAACGTCCACGAGGCCGCCGGATTCGCCCGCATCGCCGGGGGCGTGCTCATCAATCTCGGCACCCCCGACGACGGGACGGCGGCGGCGTTCACCCTCGCCGCCGAGGCCGCCCGGGACGCGGGCACCCCGTGGGTGCTCGATCCCGTCGGCGTGGGGGGCCTCCCGTGGCGCACCGGCCTGGCCGCGGATCTGCTCCCGTTCCGTCCGACGGCGATCCGCGGCAACGCCTCCGAGATCATCGCGCTGGCCGGTCCGGGCGGCGCCACCCGCGGCGTCGACAGCTCCGACGACCCCGCCGCCGCGGTGCCGGCCGCGCTGGCGCTGCTGGCCCACGCCGACGCGGTGTCCGCCTCCGGTCCCGTGGACCACCTCGTCGGCCGCGACGCCGCCGGTGCGACGACCGGCCTGCGCATCGGCGGCGGCAGTGACCTGCTCCCACGCGTGACCGCCACCGGCTGCGCGCTCGGCGCGCTCGCGGCGGCATACCTCGCCGTCGCCCCCACGGCGCTGATCGGACTCGCCGCCGCGCACGCCCACGTGGCGGTGGCCGCGGAGATCGCCGAAGGGAACTCCACGGGCCCGGGCTCCTTCGCCGTCGCGTTCCTCGACGCCCTGTACGCGGTGAACGCGGACGTCCTCCGGGTCCGCGCCCGCGTCGAACCGCTGGACATCCCCGCGCAGGCGTGAGGGCCGATCCCCCCGGACGTCGGGTGCCGCCAGGGTGGTGATTCCCCTGCGGGACTGGATAATTCGGGCAAGACGCTCGATGCGTGCCCGGTGATGGTGCGGGAGAACACGTTCGTCGAGGCGGTTCTGCGAGATCGGTCGGGCGCATGCGGCACCACCGTGCATCCCCCGGGTCGCGAGGGGCGCACGGTGGTGCGCGATGCGGTGCGCGAAGCGAGGGGTCAGCGGCAGACTACGACGAGGCCGATGCCCAACCACACCTGCCGTTCGACGCGGTCGAACTCGTCGTCGTCGTGGTCGTACACGTAGTCGACTTCGGTGCGATAGCCGCGATCCCGTTGTTCGGTGACGCGACACTCGCCGGACAGACTGCCGGCGCGGTTGGTGATCCGGTACGGGATGCCTTCCGCGTCCAGGAGGGCGATCGCCTGTTGTTCGCTGAGGCCGACGACGTCGGGCGCGGGTTGCGCTGCGGCGATGCCGGATCCGAGAAGGAGGGTGGCGGCGGCCGCGCACAGGGCGGCCGGGAGGGTGGTGCGCATGACAACGTCCTTTCGGGAACGATGTCGCGATGGAGTGAATCCGGTGGGGGACACCCGGTCCGCCCGGGCACGGCGGTGAGCGGGGTCCGTCAGATGTGGTCTATCGGCGCGGTCGGGAGGACGGGACCGGGCGGCGGCGCGCGGCCCCGCGGCGCGGACGACGGTCCGGCCGTGGACGACAGTGCCCCGGCATGGCGGGGTGTGCAAGCTTTCATCGGCAGTTCCCCAGGCGCTCCGGCCCGGAACCGGCCGACGCCACCTCAGGGTACTCCCGGCTCCTGACAAATCCGGCAGAACTGGCAGCCTCGCCGGAACGGGCCGGTGTCGGTGTCCTCGGCGTCGGCGCCCTCGGCGTCGGTGTCCACGGCGCGGACTTCTCCACCGAACGGCACCGTTCGCGAGTCGGGCGACGGCTCCCGGAACGAGCGCGGCCGGGCCGGTCCGCTACGGCGCATCGAGCCGGCCGGGTTTGCGTCGCCGGTGGTGCGACGCCCGCCCGCTGATCACGGTGACCATTTTTCGAGTGTGTCGCGGGTCACACTTGAACATTATGATTCGTTGAGAATTCGTGTGTTGACGGAATCAATCAGCTATGTCGATCATTGCTGAACCAGTTGATGTGACTCGAGCGACGCTGCGCAACGCATGTCGCAGCAAAGGAACGGTGGTGTGCGATGACCGAGACCGCGGTCCGCGAGATCGAGCGTCTTCCCTACGACCTGGACGACCGGTACCGCTCCGGCTCGGGCACGGTGCTGCTCACCGGCGTCCAGGCGATCGCCCGGCAGCTCGTCGAGCAGCACGTCCGTGACATCCGCGACGGACGTCGCGTGGCCACGTTCGTCTCCGGGTATCCGGGCAGCCCCCTCGGCGGCCTCGACAAGCTGCTGCACGGCATGCCGAAGGTCCTCGCCGAGCACGACATCACCTTCGTGCCCGGTTTCAACGAGGAGCTCGCCGCGACGTCCGTGTGGGGAAGTCAGGGCCGGCTCGGGGCGGGCACGCCCACCCACGACGCTGTCGTCGGTGTCTGGTACGGCAAGGGCCCCGGCCTGGACCGGGCCACCGACGCGCTGCGGCACGCCAACATGTACGGCGTCGACCCGAACGGCGGCGTGCTGCTGATGGTCGGCGACGACCCGGCATCGAAGTCGTCGACCGTGCCCGCGGTGAGCGAACGGTCCCTCGCGGCCCTCGGCATCCCGGTGCTCTTCCCCCGCAACGCCGCCGAGATCGTCTCGATGGGCCTGCACGGGGTCGCGCTGTCGCGCGCCTCGGGCTGCCTCGTCGCGCTCAAGATCGTCGCGGACGTCGCCGACGGCGCGTGGTCCGTCGACGGTTCGGTCGCGGACCTGCGCATCACCGTTCCCGAGATCGATTGGGAAGGAAAGCCGTTCGTATACCGTCAGCGTCCGATGGCCGCGCCGAGCGACAGTGTGATCGCCGAGGCCGACCTGTACGGGCCGCGCTGGGCGATGGTCCACGCCTACGGGAAGGCCAACGGGCTGGACGTCGTGGAGGTCGACCCCCCGCACGCCCGGATCGGGCTGGCCGCCACCGGCACCACGTTCGACGCGCTGCGGCAGGCGCTGCTCGACCTCGGGGTCACCGACGTCGACCTGCATCGCGCCGGGATCCGGCTGCTGCGCATCGGCATGCCGTACCCGATCGGTCCCGACCTGGTACGCGAATTCGCTTCCGGTCTCGACCAGCTCGTCGTCGTCGAGGACAAGACCGCGTTCGTCGAAACCCAGATCCGCGAGATCCTCTACGGCACCGACGCCCCGCCGCGCATCGTCGGCAAGAAGGACGCCGACGGCCGGCCGCTGATGCCCGTCGACGGCGAACTGACCGCCGGCCGGATCCGCGGGCCGCTGCGCCGGGTACTGCGCGGCCACGTGGACCTCGGACCCGCGCCGCTCCCGTCGCTGCCCCTGGAGGTGCTGTCGGCCAAGCGCACCCCGTACTTCTGCAGCGGCTGCCCGCACAACCGCTCCACCGCCCTGCCGGAGGGCTCCATCGGCGGCGGCGGCATCGGCTGCCACGCGCTCGTCACGATGTCCGGCCGCGCAGACAGCGCCGTCACCGGCCTGACCCAGATGGGCGGCGAGGGCGCGCAGTGGATCGGTCAGGCACCGTTCACCGACATCCCCCACATGTTCCAGAACCTCGGCGACGGAACGTATTTCCATTCCGGCCAGCTCGCCGTGCAGGCGTGCGTCGCGGCCGGGGTGAACATCACCTTCAAGCTGCTCTACAACGACGTCGTCGCGATGACCGGGGCGCAGGACGCCGAGGGCGCGCTGACGATTCCCGCGCTCACCCACAAGCTCACCACCGAGGGGGTGCGGCGGATCATCGTCTGCTCCGACGAACCGAAGCGGCACCGCAAACGCTCCCTCGCGCGCGGCGTCACGGTCTGGCACCGCGACCGGCTCGACGAGGCGCAGCGGCTGCTGCGCGAGGTCCCGGGCGTCACCGTGCTCATCTACGACCAGCACTGTGCGGCCGATGCGCGGCGGCAGCGCAAGCGCGGCACCCTGCCCGCCCGCACCACGCGCGTGGTGATCAACGAGGCGGTGTGCGAGGGTTGCGGCGACTGCGGCGTCAAGAGCAACTGCCTGTCGGTGCAGCCGGTCGACACCGAGTTCGGGTCCAAGACCCGCATCGACCAGACGTCGTGCAACACCGACTACTCCTGCCTCGACGGGGAGTGCCCGTCGTTCGTGACGGTCGAGGTCGCGCCCGGACGTACGCCGCAGCGCCGCAACCCCCCGGTGCCCCCGGCCGTGCCCGACCCCGAGCCCGGCTCCGCGGCGGGCACCCGCAACGTCTTCCTCGCCGGCATCGGTGGCACCGGCATCGTCACCGTCAACCAGGTGCTCGCGACCGCCGCGCTGCGCGCCGGCTTCGACGTCGAATCCCTGGACCAGATCGGCATGAGCCAGAAGGCCGGCCCGGTGGTCTCGCACCTGCGGTTCGCCGCCGAGGGTCTCGAGCCCGGCAACCGGGTGACCACCGGCGGGGCGTCGTGCCTGCTGGCGCTGGACCTGCTCACCGCGGCGGATGCGAAGAACCTCGCCTACGCCGATCCCGCCACGACCGTCGCGGTGGCATCGACGAGCCGCACCCCCACCGGGGACATGGTGTACGACAGGTCGATCCGCCACCCCGACGAACAGGAGCTGCTGTCCCGGCTGGACGCGGCGACCCGCCGGTCGGCCTCGTTCGACGCCCTTGCCGCCGCGCAGGCACTGTTCGGCGACACCGCCGCCGCGAACTTTCTGATCGTCGGCGCCGCCCATCAACTCGGCGGCCTGCAGATCCCCGCCGAGTCCGTCGAGGAGGCGATCGAGATCAACGGTGTCGCGGTGGCGGCGAACATCGCGGCGTTCCGGTGGGGCCGCGTGGCGATCGCCGACTCCGGCGCGTTCGCGGCCGCAACCGAACCGGCCCGCCCGCAGCCGAAGGCCACCGTCGCACCGGACGCCCTGTTCGCGGACACCACCCTCGACGGCGAGGTGCTGCGGCTCGTGCGGGTGCGTGCCGCCGCGCTCATCGACTTCCAGGGCGAACGCCTCGCCGCCCGCTACATCGACCGGGTGCAGTCCGTGTGGGAGGCCGAACGCCGTGTCACCGACCGCACCGACCTCAGCGAGGCCGTCGCGCGCGGGCTGTTCAAGTTCACCGCCTACAAGGACGAGTACGAGGTCGCGCGACTGCTCGTCGACCCCACGTTCCTCGACGAGGTACGCGCCCAGGTGCCCGGCGGTGAGCAGCTGACCTACCGGCTGCACCCGCCGGTCCTGCGGGCGCTGGGCCGCACGACGAAGATCGGGTTCGGACCGAAGTCGCACGCGGCGCTGCGGGTGCTGGCCAAGGGCAAGCGCCTGCGCGGCACCAAGCTCGACCCGTTCGGCTACGCCCACGTCCGGAAGGTCGAACGCGCCCTGCTCGCGCACTACACCGCCACGGTCGATCGGCTCGCCGCTGACCTCGATGCCGACACCTACGACCACGCGGTCCAGGTCGCGGCACTGCCGGACACGGTCCGCGGCTACGAGGACGTCAAGCTGCGCTCCGTCGAGCAGTACCGCGCGCGGCTCGCCGAACTCGGCGTCGAGATCGACGTCTGAGCAGCCACCGATTCTCGGCCCCCGAACACGTTCTCCCGGAAAGGAACCCATCACGTGACCACCTCGATCCTCGCCCGCCCGACCACCTCCGACGCCGCCCCCGGTGTCTTCGGCCGATCCCGGCGCCTGTCCGACCGCCCACACGAGCAGGTCGTCTTCTGTCAGGACGCCGCGACCGGCCTGCGCGCGATCGTCGCGATCCACTCCACCGCGCTCGGGCCCGCGCTCGGCGGCACCCGTTTCTACCCGTACGCCGACGAGGCCCGGGCGCTCGAGGACGTGCTGCGGCTGTCGTGGGGCATGACCTACAAGGCCGCGGCCGCGGGTGTGAACCTCGGCGGCGGCAAGGCCGTCATCCTCGGTGACCCCGCCACGGACAAGAGCGAGGCGCTGCTCGCCGCGTACGGACGGTTCGTCGAGTCCCTCGGCGGCCGCTACATCACCGCCGCCGACGTCGGTACCCACGCCGGCGACCTGGATGTGATCGGCCGCCATACCTCGCACGCGGTGGGACGCACTCCCGCGGCCGGCGGATCCGGGGACAGTTCGCCGCTCACCGCGCTCGGCGTGTTCCAGGCGATGCGCGCCGGAGCCGAGCATGTCTGGGGAACAACGACTCTCGCCGGCCGCACCGTGGGTGTGGAGGGGCTCGGGAAGGTGGGCTACGAACTGGTGGGGCTGCTCACCGCGGACGGTGCCGACGTGGTGGTCTCGGACGTGAACCCGGTGGCCCTCGCCCGGGTGGCCGCCGCGTTCCCGGCGGCACGGGTCGCCGACGGCGTCGTCGCGGCGCCACTGGATGTGTACGCACCGTGTGCCCTGGGTGGAACGCTGACCCCGTCGACCGCCGGGGTGCTCGGTGCGCGTCTGGTGTGCGGTGCGGCGAACAACCAGCTGGCCCGCCCGGAGGTCGAGGACATCCTGCGCGACCGCGGCATCACGTGGGTGCCGGACTACGTCGCCAACGCCGGCGGCCTGATCCAGGTCGCGGGGGAGGTCGACGGATCCGACCCGACCGTCGTCCGGTCCCGGGTGGATGCGATCTTCGACCGCACGGCCGAGATCTTCGAGATGTCGCGGACCCTGGACATCGGGCCCGGCGCGGCCGCGAACCGCGTCGCCGAGCGGTGCATCGACGCCGCCTGACGGACGGAAGAGGCGACGTCGACAGCGAGGGGGAGGCACCGCGGTGCCTCCCCCTTTTCGCGTGCGCCGAGGACTTTCTCGCGTACCCGGAGGGCCCGATGGGCCCTCAGGGCCGGTCGCTCACCGGCGCGGAGCGCCCGTGCCCGGAGTCGCGGGTGAGGTGTTCGAGCAGGGGCTGTGTCCGGTACGCCACCGGCGTCGTCAGCGCCAGCGTGGTCGTGGTGTGCGCGACGCCCTCGATCGCATGGATGCGTTCGAGCTGCTGGAGCAGATCCTCCTGCGACTGCGCCGCCATCCGGATGAGCAGGTCCTCCCGTCCCGTCGTCGCGTGCACCTCGAGCACCTCGGGGAACCGCTCGAGCTCCGCGATGACGTGACCCATCCGCGCCTGCACCAGTTCTGCGCCGATGAACGCCTGCAGCGGCAGGCCCAGCTTCGGTAGATCGACCACCGGCCGGTATCCCGACACGGCGCCGGATTCCTCGAGCTTCCGGATCCGCGACTGGACGGTGTTGCGGGCGACGCCGAGCTTCGCTGCCAGATCGACGATGCCGGCCCGCGGGTTGTGTGTGAGCTCGGCGAGAAGAGCCGCGTCGAGCCGATCGAAACTGAGCACGGTGACACCCTTTCCATTGTGATACGCATCACATTTGAGCATTGTGAATAGCTGGTGCGGAAGATGTTGACACGAATTGTGACAGTGCCATGATTGCTGCACTGAATTGCTCACGCAATCCCGCTCTGCGACACCACAATGCGTCGCCTGTGAGTGTCACCCCCCGGTCGCCCACGAGGTCCGGCGGGCCCACAACCCCATCCCGAGGAGCACACCATGCCCGGAGTCGGCATCTGGCGCACCAAATCCGTCGAACAGTCGATCGCGGACACCGACGAACCCTGTTCGCGGCTGCGAAGGGAGCTGACCGCCAAGGACCTGACCGTGTTCGGCGTCGCCGTGGTGATCGGCGCCGGCATCTTCACCCTCACCGCGCGCACCGCGGGCAACGTCGCCGGCCCGTCGATCTCGCTGGCATTCGTGCTCGCCGCGATCACGTGCGGTCTCGCCGCCCTGTGCTACGCGGAATTCGCGTCGACCGTCCCCGTCGCCGGCAGCGCCTACACCTTCTCGTACGCCACCTTCGGCGAGTTCGTCGCCTGGATCATCGGCTGGGACCTGATCCTCGAGTTCGCGCTCGCCTCCGCCGTCGTCGCCAAGGGCTGGTCGCTGTACCTCGGTGGCATGCTCGGCGGCAGCGGGCACACCACGATGCACCTCGGGCCGCTTGCGGTCGACTGGGGTGCACTGCTCATCGTCGGCGCGATCACGGTCGTGCTCGTCGTCGGCACCAAGGTGTCGTCGCGGGTGTCGGCCGTCGTCACCGCCGTCAAGGTTGCGGTCGTCCTGCTGGTCATCGTGGTCGGCGTCTTCTACATCGACAAGAGCAACTACTCGCCCTACATCCCGCCGGCCGAGGGAGCGCAGAGCGCCGCGAGCGGCGTGCACCAGTCGCTGTTCTCGGCGCTCACCGGGGCCGACGGCAGCAGCTACGGGTGGTACGGCCTGCTCGCCGCCGCGAGCCTGGTGTTCTTCGCCTTCATCGGATTCGACGTGGTCGCCACCACCGCGGAGGAGACGAAGAACCCGCAGAAGGCGCTGCCGCGCGGCATCTTCGCCTCACTCGCCATCGTCACGGTCCTCTACGTCGGCGTGACGCTGGTACTGACCGGCATGGTGAAGTACACCGACCTGCGGACGGGCAGCGCGCTCGTCGGCGACGGCAGCGCCACGCTGGCCACCGCGTTCGAGGCGCACGGCATCACGTGGGCGCAGATGGCGATCAACATCGGCGGCCTCGCCGGCCTCACCACGGTCGTGATGGTGATGATGCTCGGCCAGACACGCGTGCTGTTCGCGATGTCCCGGGACGGGCTGATGCCGCGGCAGCTGGCCACGACGGGCCGCAAGGGCACCCCGGTGCGCATCACCCTGCTGGTCGGCGGCATCGTCGCCGTCCTCGCCGCGGTGTTCCCGATGGGTGTGCTCGAGGAGATGGTCAACATCGGCACGCTGTTCGCCTTCGTTCTGGTGTGCATCGGCGTGATGGTGCTCCGCCGGACCCGCCCCGACCTGCCGCGCGGGTTCCGGGTGCCGCTGGTGCCGCTGGTGCCGATCCTCGCGGTCCTCGCGTGCGGCTGGCTGATGCTCAACCTGTCCGTCGAGACGTGGATGCGGTTCGTGGCCTGGATGGCCCTGGGAGTGGTGATCTACTTCGTCTACGGTCGGCGCAAGTCGGTGCTCGGACAGCGGCTGCGGGCCGGGGCGGCCGAGCGGGCGGAGGCGCCGCAGGTCGTCCGCGAGCCCGAGCCGGTGTAGCGCGGCGAACGGGCGCGGCCCCGGAGCGACCGCTCCGGGGCCGCATCCGTGCGACGGCGTGCGCGCGGTATCGGCGGTCTCACCGGGAGCACCGGTCCGGGCCGGATCCCGTCACGCGCTGTCTTCTCGCACGCCGCCGGCGGAGGGGCGTGCCGCGGTCGGGCACTGGGCGAGAATCGCAGTGCCCATCCAGCGTCGGAGATATCGCCGCAGGTCGTCGTCGCTGCGCGGAGGGTTGCCGGGGGAGACGAAGAACGACTGCATCGTGCGCAGCACGTATTCGACGAGCTCGCCGAGGGCCGCGTCGTCGTACCCGTAGCGCGCCCAGTCGACGTCGAAACGCTTGATCATCGTCATCCCGAACTCGCGCGCCTCTTCGGAGGTGAGACCGTCGGGATGGACGTTCGAGTACGTGCCCGTGAGCAGGATGCCCAGATGCGGCGTGCGGCGTACCTCGGCGAGGGTGTAGACCACGCCTTCGGTCATCGCGTCGACGGGATCCTCGAGGCCGCGGATGTGCCGGGCCAGTCGGGCGAGGAATCCGTCGACCGACGCGATCGCCGCGGCCCGCATCAGTGCATCCGCGCTGGGGAAGTAGCGGTACACCGTCTGGCGGATGACGCCCAGCGACTCCGCGACATCGGCAATGCTGATGGCCGAACCCGTACGACCGATCAGATCGACTGCAGCGGAAACGATCCGGCGGGACGCTTCGTCGTCGTTCTCCGGGGGGCTGCCGCCCCACCCGCGTCTCCGTGCCACTGCTCCGCTTCCTCGGATCGCACCGCATCCGGAAACGACGGGCTCTCCGCATGGTGGGGCCTGTCGGCCGTCCGCTCGAACGACCGACGGTAGCACGGGGGTGACCCGTCGCTCGCGGCGCCGCCCACCGTTTCGATAACACGTTCTCATCATACGTATCGGGCACTCTGTGTATGATCGCGGCACCGTGGCTCGGGGCTTCCGCGGGGGCGCCGGCCCAGCCCATTTCCGGACGACGAGGGGTAGCGCGTGACCGATCTGCAGATCCGAAAGATGAACTTCGCGTTCGAGGACTACGATGTGCCCTTCCTGTGGAACGAGGCGAATCCGGCCTTCTCGAGCATGGCCAACGCGGTCTCGTTCCTGGCGATCGGCTTCGAGAAGATGATCGTGAAGATGATCCTCCAGACCAAGCCGCTGATCACCGACCCCGAGGTCGCTGCGGAGGCGGACGCCTTCATGCGTCAGGAGGGGCAGCACTCGACCGCACACCGCCAACACGTCAAGGCCCTGATCACGCGGTACCCGGGGCTCCGGGAGACTCTCGACGACGTCGTCGGAGAGTTCGACCGGCTCACCGCGGAGACCTCGCTGAACTACCGCCTCGCCTACACCGCGGATCTCGAAGCGACCTTCACCCCGGTGTTCAAGCTGATGCTCGACAACGAGGCGGCCCTGTTCCGGCCCGGAGACGACCGGGTGGCGTCGCTGTTCATCTGGCACTTCGTCGAGGAGGTCGAACATCGGAGTTCGGCGCTCGTCGTCTTCGACTCCGTCGTCGGCTCCGACCTCTACCGGATGCGCGTGGCCCCCTCGGTCTTCCGCCATGTGCTGAAGGTCATCCGGCTGGCCTGCGAGGGCTTCAACGAGCATGTTCCCTTGGAGGACCGGAAGATCGACGCTCTGTCGATGTTCGCGTCCTACCGGCGCAAGCAACGCCTGCGCACGTGGTTGCCGCTGCTGCACGCGGAGGACCACGGCCCGATGCCACGCGCGTTCGACGATCTGCCGCTCGGTGAGCAACTCGTCGCCCTGGCGGGAGTCGTCCGGAGCCAGTTGCCGAAGCACAACCCGGCCCACGAGAAGCTACCGGCACTCGCGGACGTGTGGTTCAGGCGCTACGAGGACGGCTACGACGTCACGCGCTGGTACACCGCCGACGCGGTCGCATCGTAGGGAGCCGGGGCGATGACCGACCTGTGCTCAGCCACCTTCGCCGAACTCGCCACGTCCCTGGGCTTCTCGTGCGAGGAAGCCGGTGGCCTCGTCGAGGTCCGCAACCCGTCGGCACTGGAGAACTGGACCCTTCCGGTCCTCGAGGTCACCATCGTGCTCGGCGCCGTGCTCGCACTCGTGCTCGCCGTCGTGCGCCTGCGTCGCCACGGCGACCCCACCAACCTGGTGCTCTGGTTCGGCGCCACCGCCTACCTGTTCCTCATCGAGCCACCGCTGTACTTCCCCGCCGCCTTCGGCATCGAGGAGCACGTGGACACGATGTTCGCCCACAACGTGTTCACGGTGGAGTTCCTGTGGGGCCGGCTCCCGCTGTACATCGTCGCGATCTACCCGCTGATGGCCACGCTGGCATTCGAGATCGTCAGAATGCTGGGCGTTTTCCGGCGCTATGGAGTTCTCGTCGGTGCGGTCTGCGTGGGCTTCGTGCACCACGCGTTCTACGAGATCTTCGACCACCTCGGACCGCAGCTGCGATGGTGGCACTGGTCGGTGGCGAACCCGATCAACCAGCCCATGTTCGATGCGGTCCCGCTCCCGAGTGTGGTGGTGTTCGCCGCGCTCTGGCCGATGTCGCTCGCGTTGTGCGTGCAGTTCTTCGTCGGTCGCCACGCCGACCGTGGCCGGCACTTCTCCGGTCTCGAGCTGGCGTGGCGCACGGTCGTGATCGGCCTGCTGGCGTCGCTGGGCACGTTCGTCCTCCCGCTCCCGGCGACGGTCCTGGGCATGGGAAGTACGACGGTCCGGGGAGTGCTGTACGCGCTGGAACTGGTCGTCGTCACGCTCGTCGCGAGCGTGGTGCTCGTGCGCCGATGGGTGCGGCTGCGGCGGGGCGCGCCGGATGTTCCTCCCTACACGAACCGCTTCGTCCAGGCCTACAGCGTGGTGTACCTGTCCGTCATGGCGATCCTCTGGGCGACCGCGTTGCCCGACTTCTTCCGTGCCGTCGACGGCGTGACGAGCACCGGAGATCCGGTGGGAAACCTGTGGTACACGCTGGCGTGTTTCGTCGTCGCACTGCTCTGCGTGGCCGCCACGTTCACCGTGCAGCGCGGAGGGGGCGAACCGGACGACACCCCTCCCGCCCACGAGCGGGACGCGACGCACGTCGCATAGCAGGTTCGGCGCACGCCGAAGGCGGCCGGCGGCGGGGGAGTCGCGTGCACCGGGCGACGAGGCCGCAGACACGAATCCACCCGCCGTGCGGAATCGCAAGGCGGGTGGATTCGTGACGAACTACGTGCGGAACGGGCTCAGCAGTCGTAGTACAGCTGGAACTCGTAGGGGTGCGGCCGCAGGTTGACCGGCGCGATCTCCTGCTCCCTCTTGATCGAGACCCAGGTCTCGATCAGGTCGCTGGTGAACACGCCGCCCTCGGTGAGGTACTCGTGGTCGCGCTCGAGGTTGTCGATGACCGATTCGAGGCTGGTGGGAGCCTGCGGGATGTTCTTGGCCTCCTCCGGCGGGAGCTCGTAGAGGTCCTTGTCGACCGGGGCCATCGGCTCGATCTTGTTCTTGATGCCGTCGAGACCGGCGAGCATCTGCGCGGCGAACGAGAGGTACGGGTTGCCCGAGGAGTCCGGGGCGCGGAACTCGAGGCGCTTGGCCTTCGGGTTGTTGCCGGTGATCGGGATGCGCACGGCGGCCGAGCGGTTGCGCTGGCTGTAGACCAGGTTGATCGGAGCCTCGTAACCCGGCACCAGACGGTGGTACGAGTTGATCGTCGGGTTGGTGAACGCGAGCAGCGACGGCGCGTGGTGCAGGATGCCACCGATGTACCAGCGCGCCAGGTCCGACAGGCCCGCGTAACCGGACTCGTCGTGGAAGAGCGGCTTGCCTTCCTTCCACAGCGACTGGTGCACGTGCATGCCCGAACCGTTGTCACCGAACAGCGGCTTCGGCATGAAGGTCACGGACTTGCCGTGCTTCCAGGCGGTGTTCTTGACGATGTACTTGAACAGCTGCAGATCGTCGGCCGCACCGAGCAGGGTGTTGAACTTGTAGTTGATCTCGGCTTGACCGGCGGTGCCGACCTCGTGGTGGCCGCGCTCGAGCTCGAAGCCGGCGTTCTGCAGGTTGGTGGAGATCTCGTCGCGCAGGTCCACGTAGTGGTCGTACGGTGCGACGGGGAAGTAGCCGCCCTTCGGGCGGACCTTGTAGCCGAGGTTGGGGCTGCCGTCGGCGTTGAGCTCGACGCCGGTGTTCCACGAACCGGAGACCGAGTCGATCTCGTAGAACGCGCCGTTCATCTGCGAGTCGTAGCGGATCGAGTCGAAGATGTAGAACTCGGCCTCGGCACCGAAGAACGCGGTGTCGGCGATGCCGGTGCTGACGAGGTACTCCTCGGCCTTGCGGGCGACGTTGCGCGGGTCCCGGCTGTAGGACTCACGAGTGAACGGATCGTGGACGAAGAAGTTGATGTTCAGCGTCTTGGCGGCCCGGAAGGGATCGATGCGCGCGGTGGTGACGTCGGGCAGCAGCATCATGTCCGATTCGTGGATGGACTGGAAGCCGCGAACGGACGAGCCGTCGAACGCCAGGCCGTCCTCGAACACGTCCTTGGTGAACGCACTCGCGGGAATCGAGAAGTGCTGCTGAACGCCGGGGAGGTCGCTGAATCGGATATCGACGTACTCGACGTTTTCGTCCTCGATGTACTTGATGACCTCTTCGGCCGAGGTGAACGCCACGCTTGTGCTCCTTCAGTCAATGCGCGCCATGGGGATGGGGCGTCTGCGTCGGATACAGACCGTATTGAGCTGGTGTTGCCCGACCATCAATCCCATGTTTCACCGATGTTACAGCTCGTCTTCCGGTGTCGTGAGGACTCTTTTTGTGGTAGAAGTCACCGGCGGGTACGTGGGGTCGGGCCGGTCCGCCCGTTGCACCCTATCCTGGAGAGCATGGCACGCATGACCGGCAGCTGGCTCTCCGGACCCGCTGCGGCGATCCCCAAGGGGCAGGACAAGGCCCAGGACTACCGCGGGCAGTTGCTCGGCCTGCCCCAGGACGGCCCGGGCGCGCTCGCGGGCACCGGCCGGCGGGCGGGCGCACTGGCGATCGACTGGTTCACCTCCGTCGGTATCGCCACCGCCATCGTCGGCGAACGTCCCTTCGAGAACCCTCAGCTGTCCACCTACACCCTGCTGGTGTGGTTCGTGGTGGGGGTGCTCACGGTGACGTTGTTCTCGTTCACCCCTGGGCAGTATCTGGTCGGCCTCCAGGTCGCCCGGGTCGACGCGCCCGTGCGAGTGGGGCCGGTTCGCGCCCTGGCGCGGCAGATGCTGCTCGTGTTCATCGCGCCGGCGATCGTCACCGACGTCGACGGACGCGGCCTGCAGGACCGGGCGACCGGCACGGCCCTCGTACGGTCCCGCTGACGCACCCCCCACGAAACGCCGAACGGGAGCCTGCACCGGATCGATCCGGTGCAGGCTCCCGTCGTCGGGCGGGCCTCAGCGTCGGCGCATCGTGCGCTGGACGCTGCGCATCTTCGCGCCGGCCGGCATCGGACCCTTCGGGAGCGCGGCGCCGGTCTTCTTGGTACTCAGGGCGGCCAGCCGACCCTCGATCGCGTCCATCCGCTTGGTGTCGATGTTGCGCGGCAGCTTCGACAGGTGCTTCTGCAGTTGCGACAACGGGACCTGGCCCTCGTCGTTGCCGACCACGACGTCGTAGATCGGGGTGTCGCCGACGAGGCGCGCCACCCGCTTCTTCTCCTGTGCGAGAAGCGCTTTCACGCGCTGCGGCGATCCCTCGGCGACCAGGATCACGCC
The DNA here is from genome assembly GCF_011058195.1 of Rhodococcus sp. 14C212. Taxonomy (NCBI): domain Bacteria; kingdom Bacillati; phylum Actinomycetota; class Actinomycetes; order Mycobacteriales; family Nocardiaceae; genus Rhodococcus; species Rhodococcus sp. 14C212. The sequence goes on from NZ_JAALEH010000030.1 coordinate 58,388, forward strand.
CGGGCGGCCGATGACGCGGTGCACGGCGTCGAGCTGTGCGGTCCCGGCCACCGCGTGCGTGACGCGCCAGGAGCCCTGCAGGTTGTCCAGCGCCCATGCCGCCGCGCCGGCCTGGCCCTCGGCCTTGCCGTAGACCGTCTTCTGCACCCGGCGACCGAAGATGACGAACGCGAGCAGCACCCCCACGAGCAGACCGACCGGCAGGAGGAACCACTCGATACCGAAGATCAGCCCGATCAGGAAGAACACCAGGGTGGAGACGACGATCGCGCCGATCATCCACGGCAGCAGCAGCTTGTCTTCCTTGCGCTGCAGCTGGAACGCCTGCCAGAGCTGGGTTCGCCGCTCCTTCGACGCCTGCTTGCGCGCGGCCTTCGCTTCCTTGTCGGGTTTGCTGCCTTTCGCCATGCACCCAGGATACTTTCCCCGCGGTGATCCCTTCACCACCGCGGGTCCGGTGCGGCTACGGCGTAAGGCGAGCGAGCACGGAGCTGGCTTCCTGGGCTGCCGTGCCCCCCTCGGCCAGGTGCGCCTGGGCGGCGGGCAATTCGCGGCCGTGGTGTGCCATGGCCTGCGCGTACAGGCGGCCCGCGCGGTACGAGGACCGGACCAGCGGCCCGGCCATCACGCCCGCGAAGCCGATCTTCTCGGCGGTCTCCGAGTGCGCGACGAACTCCTCGGGCTTGACCCACCGCTCGACGGGATGGTGCCGCGGCGACGGGCGCAGGTACTGGGTGATGGTGACGATGTCGCAGCCGGCGGCGTGCAGGTCGTGCAGCGCCTCGGTGACCTCCTCCGGCGTCTCGCCCATGCCGAGGATCAGGTTCGACTTGGTCACCAGGCCGAACTCGCGGGCCGCGGTGATCACGTCCAGCGACCGCTGGTAGCGGAACGCCGGGCGGATGCGCTTGAAGATCCGGGGGACGGTCTCGACGTTGTGCGCGAGTACCTCGGGACGCGACTCGAAGACCTCGGTGAGCAGTTCGGGCTTGCCGTTGAAGTCGGGGATGAGGTTCTCGACGCCGGTGCCCGGGTTGAGCTCGTGGATCTGCCGCACGGTCTCGGCGTACAGCCACGCGCCGCCGTCGGGCAGATCGTCGCGGGCGACACCGGTGATCGTCGAGTACCGCAACCCCATCGCCTGCACCGACTCGGCGACGCGGCGCGGCTCGTCGCGGTCGAGCTCGGCGGGCTTACCGGTGTCGATCTGGCAGAAATCGCATCGACGGGTGCACTGCTCGCCGCCGATGAGGAACGTCGCCTCCCGGTCCTCCCAGCATTCGTAGATGTTGGGACAACCGGCTTCCTCGCAGACGGTGTGCAGGCCCTCGCGCCGCACCAGTCCCTTCAGCTCGGTGTACTCCGGGCCCATCTTCGCCCGGGTCTTGATCCAGTTCGGCTTGCGTTCGATCGGCGTCTGCGCGTTTCGGGTCTCGATCCGCAGCAGTTTGCGTCCTTCTGGGGCCACAGTCACGGGCTCGATCCTACGCCCGCCGCTACCGGCCGGACCCACCCCGGGGCGCAGCCCCTGCAGGCGACGATCAGCCGTACCGCACCGTGGTGAACTCCGGCCGCGGGGTCTGCGGCGGCTCGGCACCGACGGCCTGTTCGAACGTCACCCGCTCGATGTCGTGGTCCGTCACCGGCAGGCGGCCGTCGAGAGCGTCGATCACCGCCGCCGTCACCGCCGGCATCACCTCGGCGACGGTGACGTCCCGTCCGAGCTCACCCGTGAGCGAGGAGACACCCGCGTCGCGGATGCCGCACGGCACGATCGAGTCGAACGCGTCGAGGGTGGCGTCGCAGTTGAGGGAGAACCCGTGCATCGTCACCCCACGCTGCACCCGCACCCCGATAGCGGCGATCTTGCGCTCGGGCAGCCAGTGCCCGTCGCGCAGCTCGGCCGGCAGCCATACACCCGAGCGACCCTCCACACGGCCGCACGTGAGCCCGAGTTCGGTGCAGACCTCGATCAGGGCCTGCTCGAGACGTCGCACGTAGCCGACGACGTCGATGGGTTCGCCGAGCCGGATGATCGGGTAGCCCACCAGCTGTCCGGGTCCGTGCCAGGTGATCTTGCCCCCGCGGTCGACGTCGATCACCGGCGTGCCGTCCGTGGGGCGGTCCTCCGGGGCGGTGCGCTTACCGGCGGTGTACACGGGCGGATGTTCGAGCAACATCAGGGTGTCGACACCGCGGCCCTCGGCCCGGTCGGCGGCGATCTCCCGTTGCCGCTCCCACGCCTCGAGATAACCGATCAGCCCCAGGTGCGCCACCGCGACGGGTTCGGAATCGAAACGGGCGGAGGAAGATGCGCTGCTCATAGTCCACGACCCTACGCCGTCGGGGAGCCGTCGCGAAGAGGTGACTTCAGGACGCGAGCGCGTTCCCCAGGGCGGCACCGATCGTCGGGTACCGGAACTCGAAGCCCGTCGACTCGAGCACCGCCGGCAGGGCACGCTGCCCGGTGAGCACCAGTGCGCGGGCCATTTCCCCGACGACCGCGGCGACCACGAAACCGGGCGTCGTCCACGGCGCGGGCCGGTGCACCGAGTGCGCCAGCGCCTCGGTGAACCGGGCATTCGTCACGGGGGCCGGGCCGGTGACGTCGACCGGGCCGGCGATGTCGCCGCGACCGAGAACGAAGCCCAGCGCTGCCACCGCATCCTCGAGCGCCACCCACGACATGTACTGCCGGCCGTCGCCGAGCCGGGAACCGAGCCCGAGCCGGAACAGCGGCTCGAGCCGGCGCAGGATGCCCCCGTGCGGCGCGAGCACGATCCCGGTACGGAGAACGATCGTGCGGACCCCGGACTCACGCGCCGGTGCCGTCGCAGCCTCCCAGTCGCGGCACAGGTCGGCCACGAACCCCTGCCCGGCCGGGCTGCGTTCGTCCACCACCGTCTCGCCGGTGTCCCCGTAGAAGCCGACGGCGCCCGCATTGACCAGCGTCGGCACCCCGGCGGCCGCGACGGCGGCGGCGAGGACGTCGGTGGGGACGATCCGGCTGTCGCGCAGTTCCTGCTTGACCGCGCCCGACCAGCGCCGCGCACCCACGCTCGACCCGCACAGGTTCACCACAGCGTCGACGCGGTCGAGCGCCGCGGGATCGACCCGCCCCGTCCGCGGGTCCCAGGACCACTCGTCCGGCGCCCCCGGCGGACGCCGCACCAGGCGGCGCACCTCGTGGTCGTGCGCCCGCAGCCACGCGACCGCGGCAGTTCCGATCAGCCCCGACGAGCCGGCCACGAGGATGCGCATGCCGGTGATTCTCCCGCATCTGCCGGGACCGGAACGCCGAAGCGGGGGCCTCGTCGGTGTGACGATGCCCCCGCTTCGGGTCCGGTGAGTGCCGGGCTACACCCGATGGGTCACAGGCCCAGGTCGGCCTCGAACGCCGCCTCCTCGAGGCGGTGCTTGATCGTGGTGAGGAACCGGCCCGCGTCCGCGCCGTCGACCAGCCGGTGATCGTAGGTCAGCGGCAGGTAGCACATCGAACGGACACCGATCGACTCGTTGCCCACCTCGTCGGTGACGACCACCGGCCGCTTGACGATCGCACCGGTGCCCAGCATCGCCGCCTGCGGCGGCACCAGGATCGGCGTGTCGAACAGGGCGCCCTGGCTGCCGATGTTCGTAATCGTGAAGGTGCCACCCGCCAGCTCGTCCGGCTTGAGGCCGCCGCTGCGGGCACGCTTGGCGATGTCCGCGATCGCGCGGGCCAGGCCGGCCAGCGACAGGTCGCCGGCGTTGTGGATCACCGGGGAGAGCAGACCCTGCTCCGTGTCCACGGCGATGCCGAGGTGCTCGGCCGCGTGGTAGGTGATCTCCTTCTTGTCCTCGTCGTAGGAGGCGTTGATGTTCGGGTGCGCCTTGAGGGCCTCGACGACGGCCTTCGCGAAGAAGGGCAGGAAGGTCAGGTTGACGCCCTCGCGCTCGGCGAAGGTCGCCTTGGCCTGCGCCCGCAGGTGCGCGATCTTGGTGACGTCGACCTCGAAGGTCTGGGTGAGCTGCGCGGTGGTCTGCAGGGACTCGCGGGTCTTGATCGCGGTGATCTGACGGATCCGGTTGACCTTCTGCGTGGTGCCGCGCAGGTGGGCGAGTTCGGGACGGACACCGGCGGTTGCGGCCGGAGCGGCGGCCGGAGCCTTGGCGGCGGGCGCCGGCGCCTGGGCGGCGGGGGCCTTCGCGGCCTCGGCAGCGGCGAGCACGTCCTGCTTGCGGATGCGGCCGCCGACACCGGTGCCGGACACCGTCGACAGGTCGACGCCGTGCTCGGCAGCGAGCTTGCGGACGAGGGGCGTCACGTACGGCGTGGCTCCGCCCGCGGTCTCCTCGGCCGCAGGGGCCGGAGCGGGGGCCGGAGCGGCCTGCTTCACCGGCTCGGGAGCGGCCTGCTTGGCGGGCTCGGGGGCCGCCTGCTTCGCCGGTTCGGGCTTGGGTTCCGGCTTCGGCTCGCGCTTGGGTTCCGGCTTCGGCTCGGGCTTCGACGGTGCCGCGGCCGGGGTTCCCGATCCGATCACCGCGAGCTGACCGCCGACCTCGACGGTCTCGTCCTCCTGGGCGTTGATCTCGAGGAGCACACCGGCAACCGGGGACGGGATCTCCGTGTCGACCTTGTCGGTGGACACCTCGAGCAGGGGTTCGTCGACCGCGACCTCGTCACCGACGGACTTCAGCCACCGGGTGACGGTGCCCTCGGTCACGGACTCGCCGAGCGCCGGCATGGTGACCGGGGTGCCCTCGGCGGCGCCGGCGCCGGCGTCGGATCCGGACGGAGCCGGAGCCGGAGCCGGAGCGGGCTCGGGTTCGGGTTCGGGCTCGGGGGTGGGCTGCTCCTCGGGCGCCGCCTCCTCG